>JAJQAW010000088.1:1068-3419 GCA_021203585.1 Rikenellaceae bacterium | reverse complement strand
TCATTAAAAATATCGACAGCAACCGGGGCATTATCAACTTCATCTGTTCCAACATAGATTTGCCGGACGCTGACCGTCAGCGGTTGCTCGAGGCGCCGGGGCTGCTTTCTCGGGCCCGTTATTTGCTGGAAATGCTGGTTCGCGAACAGCAGTTGCTGGAGTTGAAAAATGAAATCCAGTCCAAAGTCAAAAAACAGCTCGACGAACAACAGCGGGATTATTTCTTACAGCAGCAAATTCGAACCATCCAGGAAGAATTGGGCGGCGATCCTGTAGAAAAGGATTTGGACGAAATGCGCGAAAAGGCGGCTCTCAAAAAATGGAGCAAGGAGGTCGAAGAGGTTTTTTACAAGGAACTCTCGAAGATAGAACGGATGAATCCGGCGGTAGCCGAATACTCCTCCGTACAGTTGAATTACCTGCAATTGATGCTGGAACTTCCGTGGCAGGAGTGCACCAAAGACAATTTCGATCTGAAGCATGCTCAGAGACAACTCGACGCGGATCACTTCGGGATGAAAGAGGTCAAAGACCGCATCCTGGAGCACCTGGCGGTATTGAAACTCAAAGGCGATCTGAAATCCCCGATTATTTGTCTGTACGGTCCTCCGGGGGTCGGTAAAACTTCCTTGGGAAAATCGGTGGCCGAAGCGCTGAACCGGAAATTCGGACGGATTTCGCTGGGTGGACTGCACGATGAGTCGGAAATCCGCGGCCACCGGAAAACCTATATCGGAGCGATGCCGGGCCGGGTGATCCAAACCATTCGCCGAGTCGGCTCTTCGAATCCGGTGATCATTCTGGACGAGATCGACAAAGTGGGGGCCCGCAGCAATCACGGCGATCCCTCTTCGGCGCTGCTGGAAGTACTCGATCCGGAGCAGAATTCGACTTTTCACGATAACTACCTGGATATCGAATACGACCTGTCCAAAGTGTTGTTCATCGCTACGGCTAACGATATCGGCACCATCTCTCCGACTCTTCGCGACCGGATGGAAATGATCAACATTTCCGGCTATATCCTGGAGGATAAGGTGCAGATCGCCAAACGACATCTGTTGCCCAAACAGCTGCAGGCGCACGGAGTTCCGGAGAAGGATTTCCGGTTGCCGCCAAAAATGATCGAAAAAATCATTGCCGAATATACCCGGGAGTCGGGGGTGCGCACGCTGGACAAACAGATTGCCAAGCTGGTCCGTCATCGGGCGAAAAATATCGCGTTCGGGGATAGCTACAAAGCGGAATTGAAGGCGGCGGACATCGAATCCATTCTGGGAGTGCCGCGCTTCAGCAACAATATGTATGAGGGCAATGACATTCCGGGAGTGGTCACCGGTTTGGCTTGGACGGAGGTCGGCGGAGATATCCTGTACGTGGAGTCATCCCTCAGTCACGGCAAGGGCCGGTTGAGCGTGACCGGAAATCTGGGAGATGTTATGAAAGAATCGGCTACCCTGGCCCTCCAGTGGATTAAATCCAACGCGGCAGCCTTGAACATTCCCGAGGAGAAATTATCCGGGAACGACGTACACATTCACGTGCCCGAAGGAGCCATTCCTAAGGATGGACCCAGTGCCGGAATTACGATGATGACCTCGTTGGTTTCCACCTTTACCGGGCGCAGGCTGCGGGAATATATCGCCATGACGGGGGAAACCACCCTACGCGGACGCGTGCTGCCGGTCGGCGGGATCAAAGAAAAGATTCTCGCTGCCAAACGGGCCGGGATCAAGGAAATCATCCTGAGCGAGAAAAACAAAAAAGACATTTTGGAAATTCAACCCGAATATATCAAGGGATTGGATTTTACCTATGTAAAAACCAATACGGATGTTTTGAAACGTGCCCTGCTGTAGGGGCACGTTTTTGTCCGAATAGGGGTACGAAGAGGAGAGGCGCAGGGAATCGGAATAATTTTCCACCGATCCTGGAACCGGCATCCGCGCTCTGCAACTTCTCCCTATCCGGCGGGGTCCTCCGTTTAAGCGTTACGCTCCGTTTTTGCCTGGAGCGCGTTCGCAGCGGAACCGGTGCATGCGGGGACGAGTAGCTAACCCGGCCCGAAGGCTGAAAGCTGTGTCGGCATCCCCGAGGGTAAACTTCCCGGATCGTAATCTTGAAACCGGTAAACACTGAATCGATATGGAACCCATTCTGGTCAAACATCTGAACGAGCTGCCGCAGGCGGCCGAGTTGGTGTTGCAACTCTTGAGCCCGGCCGGGACAGTGGCCTTTTACGGAGAAATGGGGGCCGGAAAAACCACCCTGATTCGGGAAATCTGCTCCCGGCTGGTCGTGGAGGATCAGGTAAACAGCCCCACCTTTTCCATTGTCAACCCGTACCGGAC
>JAJQAW010000088.1:0-1058 GCA_021203585.1 Rikenellaceae bacterium | reverse complement strand
CCCCTACCGGACGGCGGAGGGGGAAACGATCTATCATTTCGATTTTTACCGCCTGGAAAGGCCGGAAGAAGCGCTGGATTTCGGATATGAAGAGTATCTTTACGGGGGATGCCGATGCCTGATCGAATGGCCGGAAAAAGTGGAGAGTCTCCTTCCGGAAGATTGCGACCGGGTTTACATCACCCAAACGCCCGCCGGCATCCGTGAAATTCGGGTAAACTCTTAAATCGCCAGCTATGCAACCACCGCAAACAGGGAAAACGCCGCCCGCGCCGGCTTCCCCGCAAACCCTCTCTTCGAAGAGGGATCCGGTACCTTTCCGTAAAAAAGAGTTTCCCACCGTGGGAGACCTCTTTGCCGTAATCGGCCTGTTCCTGTTGTCGAATCTGTTGATCGGTTTTTTGGTGGGGATTGCCTTCGGCGGCCGCATAGACGGCCTGATGACTTTTTTCTCTTACACCGCTTCTTTTGCGGTTACGATCGCTTTCGCTCTGATGCTGACTCGTCAACGTACGGGCAGTCTCCGGCGAGTGATGCATTTTTCTTTTCAAGGATTGAATCCGACCCTGATTCTGTGGGGAGTGATCCTGATGCTGGCCATGAATGTGGTGATCGAGCCGCTGATCGAACTTTTTCCGAAGGAATGGTATGAATGGATCGAAAGCCAGATTTCTTCCGAAGGATGGGCTGCCTTGACAGCCGTGCTGATGGCTCCTGTTTGCGAAGAAATTTTGTTTCGCGGCATCATTCAGGACAGCCTCACGGTTAAAAGAGGTCCTATTTCGGGTATTCTGATCGCTTCGGCCATATTCGGAGCTATCCACGGAATCCCGCAACAGGTTGTGGCCGGCTTCTTCCTGGGCCTGATCATCGGTTACCTGTATTGGAGAACCCGTTCATTGTGGTCGGCCATCATTTTGCACGGCATCAATAATGCGTTGGCTACCTTCATGAATCTGTTCGATTCGGAGGAGGCCCTGGCCGGGCGATCCCTGAGCGAGATCATCGGCGATCCGATCCGGTATCGGCTGCTCTATGCCGGATGTGCGGTCCTGCTG
>JAJQAW010000353.1:1547-6356 GCA_021203585.1 Rikenellaceae bacterium | reverse complement strand
ACCGATAAGCGGTCACCGATACCGCATGCTTGCTTGCCGCTGAACCTGTCACTGTTTCCAACGGGTTTCGGTGCGCTTGCAGCGGATTCAAACCGACCAGAAAACGGGATTCCCGCAGGTTGTTTTCCCGCAAGGCCCGGAAAAGTTCTGCCGCGGAATTATCGTAAGCCTGCCAACGCCGGATGATGTACCGGGAGGCATTGGCCCGCACCAGATCCTGAAAAAACGTAGTTCCCAATATAACGGTTCGGGTAACGTCGATGGGCCGGAGTGAGGTTTGGAAAAAATCCGCCTGGAAAGTCTGCAGGTTAAACCATACTCGATACCCTAAATGCCGGTTTTCGATGCATAACGGTCGGTCGGCCGCTGCGATCAGGGCTTCTTTTTGAGCGTCGTAAAATAGGACGATATCCTCTTCGTTGGTAATCCGGCAGGATTTTCCCGCTTTGCTCTCGCCCAGGAAAATGGTCCGAAAAGATTTCAGCATTTCTTTGCGTGAAAATCGCGCAGGAGTAATCGTGATCCGATCGATCCAGTTGGTTTTCTCACAGAGAAAGAGTGTGTCCGGCAGCTGGGAGTAGGGATCGTGGAGAATCACGGTTTCATACGTGAGATGCTGAAAAACCAACGGAGTTTGAAATCTCCGGGAAACGGATAATTCATACCAGCCCCGGTCATCGGTGACGGCATACCCGGTGGTGCCGTCCAGGTACACCGCTACTCCGGGGATAGGTTCCTGTAGCTCTCGGTCGTAGACGAATCCTTGCAGGGATTGGCCGCAAAGGATGCGGCAGAAAAGGATCATAGACAGAAGCAGGGTAGTTCTCATGGGGGTTGGGTTTTTTCAAAAATAAGAAATTTACAGCTCAATCTGAATTTCTGGCGGAAATTTCCCCGGCTTTCAGGATAATTCTGCCTTTTTGTCAGTCTTCTTGTCAGCCACCAATGACAAACGATGCGTTTTGTCACCATTATTTTACCGGAATCCCGCTTGGCACAGAGATTGAAGCATGGAAGGGCAAAGAAAATTTAAAACTTAAAAAGAGCGAATAATGGGAAAAATCATTGGTATCGACTTAGGAACTACCAACTCATGCGTTGCCGTCATGGAGGGTAACGAACCGGTAGTCATTACAAACAGCGAAGGACACCGTACCACACCCTCGATCGTGGCGTTCACGGAGAACGGCGAACGCAAAGTGGGTGAACCGGCCAAGCGTCAGGCCATCACCAATCCCAAACGCACGATCTCTTCGATCAAGCGTTTTATGGGTGAGACTTACGATCAGGTGCAAAAAGAAATCGGCCGCGTTTCTTACGAAGTGGTTCGCGAAGAAAACAACACTCCCCGCGTGGTGATCGACGGCCGCCAATATACTCCGCAGGAAATTTCGGCCATGATTTTACAAAAAATGAAAAAAACGGCAGAGGATTTTCTGGGTCAGGAGGTTACGCAAGCGGTTATTACCGTTCCGGCCTATTTCTCGGATTCGCAACGTCAAGCTACCAAAGAGGCGGGAGAGATTGCGGGACTCAAGGTAGAGCGGATTATCAACGAACCGACTGCCGCCGCGTTGGCTTACGGCTTGGACAAGGCCAATAAAGACATGAAGATCGCCGTATACGACCTGGGTGGCGGAACCTTCGATATTTCGATCCTCGAATTGGGAGACGGAGTGTTCGAAGTAAAATCCACCAACGGAGATACCCACTTGGGAGGGGACGATTTCGACCATGTAATCATTGACTGGATGGCCGAAGAGTTCCAAAAACAACACAACGTAGACTTGCGCCGGGACCCGATGGCTTTGCAGCGTTTGAAAGAAGCCGCCGAAAAAGCCAAGATCGAACTGTCCAGTTCGACCAACGCGGAAATCAACCTGCCTTACATCATGCCGATCGACGGTATTCCGCAGCACCTGGTACTTTCTTTGAGCCGTGCCAAATTCGAACAACTGGCCGACAAACTGATTCAGGCTACGATCGAGCCTTGCCGTCAGGCCTTAAAAGACGCCGGACTGAGTGCCGGCCAAATCGATGAGGTCATCCTGGTCGGCGGCTCTACCCGTATTCCGGCGATCCAGAAGGTGGTGGAAGATTTCTTCGGTAAAGCACCTTCGAAAGGCGTGAATCCGGACGAAGTGGTAGCCGTGGGAGCTGCTATTCAGGGGGGCGTTTTGACCGGAGAGGTGAAAGACGTGCTTTTGCTCGATGTAACTCCGCTTTCCCTGGGTATTGAAACCCTGGGAGGCGTATTCACCCGCCTGATCGATGCCAACACGACGATCCCGACCCGCAAATCGGAAACTTTCTCTACGGCGGCCGACAATCAGCCCTCCGTGGAAATCCATATTCTGCAAGGAGAGCGCCCGATGGCCCGCGACAACAAAACCATCGGCCGTTTCCACCTGGACGGCATACCCGCCGCACCGCGTGGCGTACCGCAAATCGAGGTTACTTTCGACATTGACGCCAACGGTATTCTAAATGTTTCGGCCAAGGATAAGGGCACCGGGAAAGAGCAAAAAGTACGTATCGAAGCCTCTTCCGGACTCACCGACGCTGAAATTCAGCGGATGCGTGACGAAGCGAAAGCCAACGAAGCCAAAGATCAGGAAGAGCGGGAGCGAATCGATAAGATCAACGCGGCCGACAGCATGATTTTTTCGACTGAAAAGCAGTTGAGCGAATACGGAGATAAAATTCCGGCGGATAAAAAAGCGACGATCGAAACGGCTTTAAACAACCTTAAAGAGGCGCACAAAGCTCAAAATGTTTCCGACATCGATAAGTATACGGAGGAGCTCAACACGGCTTGGCAGTCCGCTTCCCAGGATTTGTACAATGCTCAGCAGCAGGGCCAGCCTCAGGGTGATGCCGGTGCTTCTTCTGGGGCTTCCAGCGGAGCGACCAATACCGATGAGGTAACGGATGTCGATTTCGAAGAGGTAAAATAAAAACTTTCGGAATTATAGTTTCGTAAGTAGTTTTGAAACCGGGGTAGCTGTTACGGTACCCCGGTTTTTTTCGGATCGGAATCTTCCTGGGTCAATGACGGTCCGATGGCGGTGTAGTCCGAACCCCTCCAATTATTCGGCCGCCATGAGTTCGTCGATTATCTCTTGGAATTCCTCTCCGCGTGAATCTCGGGCAACGATCGTTCTGTGGCGATCGAGGATCCAGAAGAAAGCAATGGTCGGAACCGATCCCGATACCGGTCAAGCCCTGCTCGTGGTATTTTTTATGGAGCGCGGCAATTCAGGGAATTTCCCGGAGGCACGGTCCGCGCCACGAAGCCCCGAAATCCAATAGAATCAGTTTCTTACCCGGCAACATTTCGGATAACCGGATCAATTCTCCGTCCGCTGTCTTGCCGATAAGGGGCGTTCTACTTGTCAACGTTCCGGCATCATCTCCAGCGGACGGAAAGCCTGTACCGTATCCTGCACCCGATTTTTTTCAATTCTTCGATCCATTGCCGGTGTTGTAATTCTCGGACCCATAAGGAATCCCGCGCATCCTCGGGCATCTTGTCCAAAATGTGCTGAACCTGCGCCCGAGCCATCCGGCATAAGGGATTTATTCAAATAAAACAAAAAAGGAGACCCTGTAAGGACCTCCTTTTTAGAAATTCTAATAATGGCTATTCTTCGTCGAGCAAATCCGAGACGAGAATTCGTCCGCAATATTCGCAAACGATGATTTTTTTATTCATGCGGATATCGAACTGACGCTGAGGCGGAATCCGGTTGAAACAGCCTCCGCAAGCATCGCGTTTAATGGTTACCACGCCCAGTCCGTTGCGAACGTTGTTGCGGATCTGTCCGTAAGCGGCCAATAATCGATCGTCGATTTTTGCCGCGGCCGCGGCGGATTGTTTTTCCAATTCGGCCACTTCGGCAGCCGTTTCGGCATCGATTTTCTCCAATTCGGCTTTTTTGTTATTCAAGTCGATCATCCGGCCGTCCAGCACCTCTTTCGAATCGTCGATCAGTTTTTTCTTGAACTTACTTTCAGCGGTGGCTTCTTTAATCCGCTTTTCGCTCAGTTCTATTTCCAGGTTTTGGTATTCGATCTCTTTGGAGAGCGAGTCGAATTCTCGGTTATTGCGTACGTTATTTTGCTGTTCGGTATATTTAGCGATCAACGTTCTGGAATTTTCAATATCTTCCTTTCTGGATTTTACCGCCCGCAGCAGCTCGTCGTATTCCTCGGTCAGGTTCGCAATGCGGGTTTCCAGGCCGGCCACTTCATCTTCCAGATCCTGAACTTCCAGCGGTAGTTCCCCTTTGAGGTGATTGATTTCGTCGATTTTGGAATCGATTTTTTGCAGGTCATACAACGCAACGATCTTTTCCTCGATCGAGTAGTCCTGAGTGTCTTGTGTTTTTGTGCTCATAGGTTTCCTATAGATAATTTACCGGATTGTGTGCGTATTCGCTTTTGTGGAGTGCAAAGGTAGGGAAATTTTTTGTAAGTATCTCATATAAAAGTGAGATTATCCCGATTTCACTTTCGAAATGGCCGATTTCCACCAGCACGATTTGATCCTGTGCGTCGAAAAAAGAGTTGTACTTGGCCTCTCCGGTGATCAGTACGTCGGCGCCGCTGCGAATGGCTGGTCCGAGCAGGGAGGCGCCGGATCCGCTGCACAGCGCGATTTTCCGGACTGTTTCCCGGACCGGATGGCTGTACCGCAGGCAGGCAACCCCGAATTTTTCTTTGACCGTTTGCAGAAATTCTTTCGTGGGCACCGGTTCGGGCAGTTCGCCGACCGTGCCGAATCCCCATTCCCGGTCGGGTAGGAGT
>JAJQAW010000353.1:0-1537 GCA_021203585.1 Rikenellaceae bacterium | reverse complement strand
GAGTAGCGGTGTGATATCGTAAGCCATTTCTTCGTAGGGATGCACCTCTCTGATGGCTTCGACGATTTTCCCAGCCAGGTGTTTCGAGGCGATGGCTACTGTGCGGATTTCCGTCTGCCGGTGGAATTGGCCGATACTTCCTGCAAATGGTTCCGCACCCGGTTTAGCCCGAAATATTCCTTGTCCTTCCAGGTTGAAGGTACAGCTGTCGTAGTGACCGAGATTTCCGGCGCCTGCCTCGGTCATGGCTTTTCGGACGCTATCCGCGTGAGTCGGCGGAGTATGTACGCCGATCTGTACCAGGCTGTCCGGTCGTGGTTCCAGTACGCGGCAACGGGTTAATCCCAATCTTTGCGCCATGATGTAACTCATGCCTTGGCTTACCGAATCCAAATTGGTGTGGGCGGCATAAATGGCTATGTTTTGCCGGATGGCCTGGATCATAATCCGCTCCACCTGATTTTTTCCCGTCAGGGATTTCAATCCGTGAAAGACAATTGGGTGATGAGCAATTACCAGGTTTGCCTGTTTGGCTGCGGCTTCTTTCAGAATGGCTTCCGTAACATCGAGACACAACAAGGCTCCGGTGATCTCCATATCCGGATTCCCTGCCAGCAGACCGGCGTTGTCGTAACTCTCCTGTAGGGATAGTGGAGCAAACCGCTCGATGGCTGTAATAATGGCGCTCAGTTTCATCGGTAATCAAACGAATTCAGAATAAAGATTGTTGTGTATCGACAGCGGTTGATTTTTCCTGGTCTTTTCCCGCTTCCGAAAGGAATGGCCCGGGATCGGCCTCTTCTGTCTCTTCCAGCGGAAACAAAGCTTGCGCGGTGAATGGAACACTCAACTCGGCATCCAGCACCCCCTCTTGGTCCATATCCTCTTGGACAAAGGCTCCTTTCATTTGGCCGGTAAAACCGAGGGTTTCCGGACCTTCTGTTGTGGTCATCTCCCGTTCGGCGATTTCGAGGAACTCGTGGGCTGTGTACTGCGATTCCGGTTCCGCGACACGGGAGCCGATGAAGTGGACGGGAGCATAGCTCTCCGAGTGGTCCGTTATTTCCCGATCTGCGGCATATATTTCTTGACGGTTGCCGGCGGGGTCGCTTAATTCAACAGCATCTTCTATGGCGGCAAAGGCTTCCAGACCATCGTACCCCGGGCTATTTTCTGGGTCTGCGGTAAGTTTATCGTATGGGTCGTCAGAGTATTTGTTTAATTGGAAAGGAGGTTCTTGGTCGGCAGGCGCTTCCCATGCATCCTGCTCTTGGGAATTTTCCTGCTTTCCGGCAAATATTTCGTGCCGGTTATCGATAGGGTCGCTTAATTCGACAAAATCTTCTTTTGCGGCAAGTCCTTTCCATGCATCCTGCTCCTGAGGAGCTTCCTGGTCTGCGGTAAGCGTCTCGTATGGGGTATCGGTGGGAGCGCTTGATCCGAAAGAATTTTCCCGAGCGGCAAACCCCTCCAAAACCCTTTGGTCTGGATCGGCCGTTACTTCCGGATTCAGGCGCGGTTCCGCACTATTCGGTAG
>JAJQAW010000155.1 GCA_021203585.1 Rikenellaceae bacterium | reverse complement strand
CCACGGATAATGGCCGGACGTGGACGGATACGGGCATACCGGCTACCGGAGAGAAAGGAGAGAAAGGAGAGAAAGGAGACAAAGGAGAGAAAGGAGAGAAAGGGGATCAGGGAGATAAAGGAGACACGGGCGATTCGATTTTCGCCGCTGACGGAGTGGATCATTCCCACCCCGACTATGTGGTCTTCACACTAGCTGACGGACAGCAGATCACGGTTCCGAAAGTGCAATCGCTCATCGCCTTCCAAAGCTATGAAACATTTTACGGTTCGGCCACGAACAACGAACTGACGTTGATCTTACCGGCCGGCTTGCAAGAGAGTGATTTCACCACCCTTTCGGCAACCATTACCGGAAGCGGCGGAACCTCTTCGGACATACGTACCCGTGCGGCGAACGATACCGGAAAGTGGAACGTCCGGCTGACCGAACCCACCTTCACCTCCGGCACACTCGATCCGGGGAGCGCCAAAGTGACCGTTATTCCTCCGGACCATAACAAACTGTCGGAAACCGCTTTACTTACCGTTACCTTAACCGATAAAAACGGTAAGGATCATTCCGTATCACGGGCCGTTAAATACTTCGACGGAACGATTGTCGAAAACACCGCCGGCCAGCTCAACAGAACCGTCGATCCGTCCGTAAAAACGCTTGTCGTAACAGGCAGCATCAACCTCGACGATTTTTACCATATCGTACTGGATCTAACCCAGATCGAGGTGCTGGACCTCTCGATGACCGATCTAGTCCGGCTGCCGGACTACGCCCTGAATTTAGGCAATCCGCAAAGGACTTTAAGAAGAGTCTATTTGCCGTCCACCTTGCGGGAGATCGGCGTTTACGCGTTTAATCAGTGCTTAAACCTGGAGTATGTGGATACGGAGAACGTAGAAACCATCGAACAGTGGGCCTTCCGGTATTGCCTGAATCTTCGGGAGGTAAAATTAAACGACGGGCTGAAAACCATTGGCAACTCCGCATTTTATGGTTGTAACTCACTCACGTCGATAGAAATACCGGGGAGTGTGGAAACTCTGGGAAGATGGCTGTTTGAAGATTGCGACAGGCTGGAAGCAGTTATTTTGCACGAAGGAATCCAAGCCCTGTCGCCCAGTACATTTTACGGATGCGGAATCTCTTCGGTCACCCTTCCCGCATCCGTCACCGAAATTCCGGACTATACATTCGAAAAATGTGAAAACCTGGAACGCATCAATTTACACGACGGCATAACGGCTATCGGCCAGAGCGCTTTCCTGGAATGCCGTTCGCTCCGACAAATCAAGATACCGAAAGGGGTTACCCGTATCGAGAAAAATACGTTCCTCCACTGTATTTCGCTCCGTTTTGTCGACTTTCACGATGAGATCACCCATATCGGTGAAAGCGCGTTCTACTATTGCACGCGTTTGACCGGTCATGAACTCAACGGCAATTTACTGACCCTGCCCGCAGGACTTCTTACCCTGGGAACAAGTGCGTTCAGCTGTACCGATTTGTTAACGGTAAATATTCCGTCTCTGGAAGCGATTCCCGATTGGGCCTTTTGGGGATGTGAAAGACTCCAGGGCGTTACGTTTCCGGATAACCTCCAATCGATCGGCCAACGGGCATTCGAAAGCACGGCTTTCGAGCAACCCCATTTTCCCGCTTCGCTGGAATACATCGGCCCCCACGCCTTTTCTCTCTGTAAAAATTTGACGGTTGTCGTTAGCGAAGCGGTGGTGCCTCCGACCATCAGCAGCAATTCTTTCGACAGTAATTATATCGCGCAAAGGGAGTTGCGGTATCCCAGGGGCAGCGACTATTCTTCCTGGAGCCCATTTTTCAATACGATCCGGGAAATGGATTTTTAAAGCTTATCGGCAACCGAAATCAACCGATCAGGCGTTAAACCAGCGGTCGTACCCGAATGAATTTTGGTGAGAAGACTTTTAAAAGCGCTGTGTCTCAAGTAACACAGCGCTTTTTTATGCCCGATGTTCTCCGAAGGCACAAAATAAACGGAACATGGGCTGCCGGTAAAGAAAATCGTGGTATCTTCGGGCTAAATTACCAACACGTATGAAATATTACCTTATCGCCGGAGAAGCGTCGGGCGACCTGCACGGTTCCAACCTGATGAAAGGACTGCTTGCCGAAGACCCGCAGGCCGAATTCCGCTTCTGGGGAGGAGACCGGATGGCCGAGGTCGGCGGACACGAGAACCTGCGCAAGCATTATAAAGAAGCTTCGTTTATGGGTTTTTGGGAGGTTTTTAAAAATTTGCGCACCATTTTCTCCCAGCTTTCGGAATGCAAAAAAGACATCCGTGCGTTTCAACCGGACGTGGTGATCCTGATCGATTACGCGGGCTTTAACCTGAAGATCGCCAAATTTGCCAAAGCCATCGGCATTCCCACCTATTTCTATATCGCCCCGAAGGTGTGGGCCTGGAAAGAGGGACGGGTGAAAAAGATTAAGGAGTACGTAGACAAACTGTTCATTATATTCCCCTTCGAGATCGACTATTTCCGCAAATGGGGCATCGAAGGCATCTATTGCGGCAATCCGTTGATGGATTCCATCGCCGAGCGGAAACAGCAGCTGACCACCGCCCGGCAGTTTAAACAGGACAACGGCCTGGACGATCGTCCGATCATCGCCCTGCTGGCCGGAAGCCGGAAGCACGAGATTGACTACAATTTCCCGTTTATGATCGAATTGTCGGGGCACTTCCCCGAGTATCAATTCGTTGTGGCCGGGGTATCGTGGCTGGATAAAGGCGTCTACGAAAAATACAGCGCCGGGAGCGGGGTGCGGTTCCTGCAGGATAAAACCTATGAACTGCTCGCCCATTCACAGGCGGCGGTGGTCACCTCCGGAACCGCTACACTGGAAACGGCTTTGCTGAACGTACCGGAATTCGTCTGCTTTTGGTACAGTTGGTTTTCGTACACAGTGGCCAAGGCTTTTATCAAGGTCAAATACATCTCGCTGGTCAATCTGGTGATGGACCGCGAGGTAGTCAAAGAACTGATCCAAAAGGATATGAACATGGAAAACGCTGTCCGTGAGCTGAAAGCCGTCCTGCCCGGCGGATCGAAACATGAAAAATTGATGGCCGATTACGCCGAACTTCGGCAAGCGATCGGCGATCCGGGAGCCTCGGAGCGTGTCGGGGCCAAAATGGTGGAACTGTTAAAAGAGAACCGGAAATGAAAATTATCTGCATAGGCCGTAATTACGTAGAACACATCGAGGAATTGGACGGCAACCGGAATATTCCTACGGAACCTCTGTTTTTTACCAAACCCGACACCGCTTTGCTTCGCAATAACGATCCGTTTTACGTTCCGGACTTCAGCCAGGAGGTGCACTACGAAACGGAATTAGTTGTAAAAATCAACCGGTTGGTAAAATGCATCGACGAAAAATTCGCTCATCGCTGTTATGCGGAAGTGGGGTTAGGGATCGATTTTACCGCCCGTGATCTTCAGCGCCGGTGTATGGAGCAAGGCCTTCCCTGGGAAGTCTGCAAAGCCTTCGATCATTCGGCTGCCGTCTCTCCCGTTTTCCTTCCGCTATCGGAACTGGGAAAGGATGTACAGCAACTCCGATTCGAAATGCAGCTAAACGGTCACCTTCGGCAACAAGGAGATGCCTCGCTGATGATTTTCGGCGTTGATCGACTGATCAGCCACGTTTCCCGATTTATGACCCTTAAAATCGGCGATCTTTTATTTACGGGAACTCCTGTGGGAGTGGGGCCGGTGAAGCCGGGAGATCATTTGCAAGCTTGGCTGGAAGGACGAAAGTTGTTGGATTTCGATATCCGATAAACCGGGTTGTCCGCGGGTAAACATTTCTTTCGGTAAACCGGTGCAAATAGGGGCCGATTTATTTTTCCGATACTTTGAACCCCTTATTCCGGAGGCAATACCGAGACAGTCAGACGGTTCAGGGCCCGTCCGGATTTTTCGAGCGCCAATTCCACACTCCGGTCTCGGGCCAGAATAACACCCATTCGCCGATGGCCCTGAACTTCGGGCTTACCGAAAATACGCAATTGGGTATCGGGTTCGGCCAGTACGGCCTCGAGATGACCGAATTGTACCCGGTTACTATCTCCCGTTACCACAATGGCGCGGGAAGCCGAAGGACCGTGAAACGCGATATTGGGTATGGGCAAGCCCAGAATAGCCCGCACGTGCAAGACGAATTCCGAGAGGTCCTGAGAAATCAGGGTCACCATACCGGTATCGTGCGGTCGAGGAGATACCTCGCTGAAAATTACCCGGTCCCCTTTTACAAAGAGTTCGACACCGAAAAGTCCCCACCCTCCCAAGGCATCGGTAATTTTTCGGGCAATTTCCTGTGCCGACCGTACCGCTTGCCGGGACATCGGCTGCGGTTGCCAGGATTCCCGATAATCACCCTCGATTTGATGGTGTCCGATGGGTTCCAGAAACGAGGTACCGCCGCAATGCCGTACCGTGAGCAGTGTAATCTCATAATCGAAATCCACGAAGCTTTCGACGATGACTCTTCCTACCCCTGCCCGACCACCAAGCCGGGCGGTATGCCAAGCCCGATCGATATCCGCCTCCGTTCGGAGGAGGCTTTGTCCGTGTCCGGAAGAGCTCATGACCGGTTTGACCACACAGGGGAAACCGATTTCCATCACCGCCCGATCGAATTCTTCCCGCGTATCGGCGAAACGATAGGCTGAAGTGGGTATTCCCAACTCCTCGGCCGCCAGCCGGCGAATACCTTCCCGGTTCATGGTCAATTGGGTGGCCCGGGCGGAGGGAACCACACGGTACCCTTCGTTTTCCATCTCCACCAACACATCCGTGGCTATGGCTTCAATTTCCGGAATGATATAATCCGGCTTCTCTTTTTCGATAATCTGCCGTAAGGCCTCTCCGTCCAACATCGAGAGCGTATAACTGCGATGAACAACCTGCATGGCCGGAGCATTGGGATAACGGTCCAGCGCAACCACTTCAATGCCGTAGCGTTGTAATTCAATGGCAACTTCCTTACCCAGTTCTCCCGAACCGCAGAGCAGGGCCTTTTTTCCAATCGATGAACAGACTGTACCTATCTCAACCATTTTGCTGTTATAAATTTACTGCATTCGAATCCGCGGACGCGGATAAAAAATCTTACGAATCCGGTTTAGGAAATAGGCCGCCGTAAACACAGCGATCGTATCCGAAACCGGCAATGCGAACCATACTCCGCTTAATCCCCAACAATGTCCGAAAATATAAATAAGGGGCATCAGAAACAATACCTGCCGCGATAAGCTCATAAATATCGCCTCTTTGGCCATACCGATCGATTGGTGAAATTGTGCTACGATGATCTGAAATCCGATCAACGGATACACGGCAAAAATAATCCGCATACCCGGCACCGTAATGTGTCTCAGCACTTCGTCCGTAGTGAAGAGACTCACCAAGCCGCCGGGAAGAAACTCTCCCAATAAAAACCCGAAGCATATAATCGCCGTTGCGATCTTTAGGGAAAGAATCAAGGTGTCTTTCATCCGCTTGAGTTTATTCGCTCCGTAGTTATATCCCACAATAGGCTGCATACCCTGACAAAGTCCCATTACCATCATTACGATAAAGGCTGCGTAGCTGTTGATTATTCCGAAGGCTCCGATGGCCAAATCCCCTCCCGTATCGTACAATTGACGGTTTAAAATGATGTTGACCAGACTGCCGGCCGTATTCATCAGAAAAGGGGCCAGACCGATGAAGACGATGTTGCGGACAATCCTTTTTTTGAGTCGGAAACCCTCGCGCTCGAAATGCAGATCGTTTCTTTTATCGGAAAAATGCCGCATCACGAACAGTGCACTCACCAGCATGGATATCACCGTAGCTATGGCGGCGCCTTGAATGCCCAGTCCGAATCCGAAAATAAAAATGGGATCCAGAACAAGATTTAAACCTACCCCGATGATATTGACCAACATGGATTTTTTGGGGAATCCGGTGGCCCGCATCATACCTCCGAAACTAAAACTAAGGTTGGTCAATACACTTCCCGGAATTACAATATACAGGTAATCTTTTGCATAGGGGATCGTCTGATCGCTGCCTCCGAACAACCGCAAGATGGGTTCCATCCAGATCATGGAGGGAGTAATCAAGATCGCCGACATGAGAAAAGTCAGCAAGAAGGAAATACCGAGTATGTTCCGAGCCCATTTGACGTCTTTCATCCCCAAAACGATCGAGATACGGGTGGAGGCGCCCACACCGACCAGAGTGCCGACGGCCGCAACCATATTCATCAATGGAAAGGTGAGCGCCAGACCGGAAATGGCGATTGCCCCTACCCCTTGGCCTATAAATACTCGGTCGACGATGTTGTACAAAG
>JAJQAW010000104.1 GCA_021203585.1 Rikenellaceae bacterium | reverse complement strand
TGATCCCTCTGCGGCAGGGCCGGGGTAGCGGTACGTTGCTTCTGCCGCCGAATTTGCCGACCGGCTGCTACCGGTTGATCGGTTACACCCGCTATCAACGGAACGAATCGGAGGAATTTTTCTTTGAAAAAATCATCGGTGTGGTCAATCCCATGCGGCCGGAGATTTTCGCCGAAGAATCCGACCGACGGGAGCTTTTCGCTCCGCCCGCATCGGGCCGGCAACACCCGGAGACCGCTTCCGGGATTCGGATCGGGACGGACCGTACCCTCTACGGATTTCGGAATCGGGTGGAACTCTCCCTGGAGGAGATTCCCGAAGATATCCATACGCTATCCGTGTCGGTGACCGGTACGGATGCAGCTGCTCCCGAATCGGGATTAGCCCGCTAGAAAGCATCCCTGGGAGCGGTCGGAACGCTCCATAACCGGTTCATGGCGGAATACGAAGGCCATACGATTCGGGGAAAACTAATCGAAACCTCGACCGGTCTGCCTGTGTTTTCCTATTCCGTGGTACCGCTGATCGCCTTTCCGGGCAATGACATTCAACTCTTTTCCGGGCACATCGATTCGACGGGTACGGTCTCTTTCCATACCCAACGGGCGGACGGCTTTTCCGATATGGTGACCACGCTGGCCGGAAATAGTTCCGAACAATTCCGGGTGAACATCGAATCTCCCTACCTCACCGATTATCCGGCCGCACCGCTCTCGGTGCTGGATATGTCGGCCATCGAGAAGGAGTGGTTGCTTCAACGGAGCGTAGGGCTGCAGGTTCAATACGCCTACTCGGCCGATTCCCTACTACGATTCGATTATCCGAAACCGCACTTTTTCTATCCGCCGGATCATCGGTACATCCTGGATGAATACCGGAAATTCGGAACCATGGAAGAGGTGATAATCGAATTCGTTACCTTCGCCCGCTTCTACAACGTGAACCGGAAGCGGTATTTGGGCATTCTGCGCGAGGAGTACGGATACGGCAATCCGAATACGCTGGTACTGATCGACGGCATTCCTATTTTCGACCACCGCATCGTTTCAGTCTATAATCCGTTGTTGCTGCAACGGATCGACACCTATTACGAACCATTTGTCATCGGAGGTTTGCGATACGATGGCATTATCGCCCTGTATACGGACCAAAATCTGGCTCCGGAACTAAATCCGGATCCTTACACCCAAATCATAGCCTACGAAGGTCCGCAGGCTGCCCGGGAATTCTACGGACCGGATTATTCCGTAGACCTGGATCAAAAAAGGCACCTGCCCGATTTCCGGCATACCTTGTATTGGAATCCGGAGGTCTCCGCATCCGGGCAGACCTCGCTCACGCTGCCCTTTTATACCTCGGATTTGCCCGAAACTTACCGGATTACCGTGGAAGGGATTACCCGGGAGGGCCGGGTGGTTTACGCCGCATCGGATTTTCGGGTGCAGTAATCCGTGGTGTTTTTCCCGGCCTCCGCGGCCGGTTTTTTCGGCCGGGCCGCGGGTCGTACGGATAATAGCGGAAGAAGAGATGGGAAACAATCCTCCGTTAAACCGATGCTGTGGCATACAGTTTGTTGTTTTTTCCGTCGGTATTCCGGCTGAAAGAGGGATTTCGTTTTTTTCTGCCAGGGAATAGTGTAAAGATAAAAATTTTGATTACCTTTGCCGGGTAAACAACGCAAGTTCATTCTGTTCTTTATCTCCTTTGTATTTTTCCGGAATTCTGTTTTTCCGGCTCTTTCATCGTTGAAATCGACATTTATAAGCTTTCTTTGTTTCAGCAAAACATTGCCTGAGTAGACCTGTGGGCGGGTTGAAGAGGGGAATGTCAATTTCAACCAGATGTAAAATGAGAAAAAAGCGTATAAGCTGAAGGATGCGCCCGGCCAGGGCCAAGGGAGGGATGAAGTGCTTTCTAAAAAACGGTATTCACCGTAGCCCGATCGGGGGCATGACTTATTCCATAAAAAAAATACGAATTACCGGCGTACATTCGCCGCATTTAATTACAAATCAGTACGCCGCAGAGCGTTCTATCTATGATGACATTTAATAAATTACAGATTGCGGAACCTATTCTCAGGGCAATCGAAGAAAAAGGATACGATACTCCGACTCCGATTCAGGAAAAAGGAATTCCTGTCGTATTACAGGGAGTGGATATGTTGGGCATTGCCCAGACCGGAACCGGAAAAACCGCCGCTTTTGTCATACCGATACTCTATCACCTGGCCTTAACGGCTCCCCACGGGGGAAGACCGAGGCGGTAGCTCCGAAAATTCCTCTTCAGCGGAAACGACCGCTGCGTCCCGCCGCGACCGACGGGGCCGCCGGCACGGCCGGACGAACGAAAAACGTCCCCTCCGGGCACTGATACTGATCCCCACTCGGGAATTAGCCATCCAAATCAGTGAATGCATCGCCGAATACGGCAAATATACCGGGCTGCGGCATACGGCGATTTTCGGGGGAGTGAAACGGGGTCCGCAGGAAGAAAAACTGCGCAAAGGCGTGGATATCCTGATCGCCACGCCGGGCCGCTTACTCGATTTTCTGGGACAGGGAGTGATCTCCTTGGACCAACTGACGCACTTTGTGCTCGACGAAGCGGACCGGATGCTGGATATGGGTTTTATCGCCGATATCCGCAGACTCTTACCGCTGCTTCCCGCAAAACGGCAAACCCTTTTCTTTTCGGCCACCATGCCGAAAGATATCGTGGTCTTGTCCAGAACCATTTTGACCGATCCGGTCACGGTCGAAGTAACTCCCGTATCTTCGGCAGTGGATACGATCGATCAATGCATCTATTTTGTCGAAAAACCGGAGAAAAAGAAGCTTCTGATCGACCTGTTGAAAAAGGAAGAGACCAAATCGGTCCTCATTTTTTCGCGGACCAAGCATGGAGCGGACCATATTTCGCGGATCCTGCACAAATCCGGAATCCGCAACGAAGCCATCCACGGCAACAAGTCTCAAGGTCAGCGGCAGCGCGCTCTTTCGGATTTCAAATCAGGGCGGATCAAGGTGATGGTGGCAACGGATATCGCCGCTCGCGGGATCGATATCCGGGAGTTGGAGATGGTCATCAATTACGATCTGCCGGATATTCCGGAGACTTACGTACACCGCATCGGACGTACCGGCCGCGCGGGCCGCTGTGGAACGGCGCTTACCTTCTGCACCCAGGACGAGCACATGATGGGCAAAGATATCCAGAAATTGACAGGGAACAAGCTCGAAATGGTACTTTATACCGCATAACTTATCTTCAAAATAAATTCGATTAATGGCAGGATCACAATCATTTGCAAAAAGAGAAAACGAAAAAAAGAAACAGGCCAAGCGATTGGAAAAACAAAAGCGTAAGGATGAGCGGAAGGCCGCGGCTCCGGGATCGTTGGACGACATGATCGCCTATGTGGACGAAAACGGAAACATCACGGATACGCCGCCCGAAGAGCGGAAAAAGACGGAAATCAAACTGGAGGAGGTGGCCATTGCCACGCCCAAGAAGGAAGATGTCGAACCGGAAATCAAACAGGGACGGGTGGAACATTTCAACGATTCCAAAGGGTATGGTTTCATTAAAGACGTCGTTTCGGGAGAAAAGTATTTTTTTCATGTTTCCGCTGCGCCCGTAGGTATCAAAGAGGGCCAAACGGTAACTTTCGATTCGGAAAGAGGTCCCCGCGGGATGAACGCCATCCGCATTTCGCTGATCAAATAAATTAACATTCATTCACATAAATCAAAGAACATGAACATTTACATTTCAAATCTGAATTTCTCGACTCGGAACGATAGCTTGCAGGCTTTATTCGCGGAGTACGGAGAAGTATCCTCTGCCAACATCATTACCGACCGCGACACCGGCCGTTCACGCGGATTCGGATTTGTCGAAATGCCGAACGACGGTGGGGGCCAGCAGGCTATCGACGTGTTGAACGATACGGATTTCGAAGGCAAAACCATCACCGTAAACGTAGCCCGTCCGAGAACGGAAAGAAGCAACGACGGCTACAACCGCGGCGGCGGCGGTTACAACAGAAGACGTTATTAATTACAAAAGGGAGGGTTTCCGGAACAGCTTCCGCTGAAACCGCCCGTACTTGTAAATAAGAAAGGCCACACGCGCCGGTATTCTGTGGAATACCGGCGCGTTATTATTTTCGTCCTTTTGCCAGCTTCGGTAATCAAAAGCATAGCACAACACCGACCAACCCGATCCAGATATCCTCCTGCCCGATCCTGCTCCTCCGCTTTGGTTCAAAATTTGCACCGGTAAGGAGAATAAATACCAATGATTATGAAAGTTTTACGGAATATTCTCATCGGCTTGGGAATCCTCATGCTGCTGCTTTTACTGTTGCTGTTGACACTGGGCATCAAGATTTTAGGAACCATTTTTATCGGTTTTTTATGCATCGTCGGTTTTTTCCTGTTGGTCGGTTGGATTATTTACAGCATCGGAAAATCCAGGGGAAAAAATTCCGTCCGCAACTCCCGGCAGCGTTCCGACGGTTAGCGGCCGAAAGGGCTCGGGGCAGGCTTTCGGTCTGCGGCTAGAGCGGGTTTATAACCATTGCTCGAGGTGCCGTTCCAGGCTCTCCAGGCGGAGATGATCCTCGACGATGTTCCCGTGCCGGTCCACCAGGATCAGCCGGGGAATATACCGGACTTTACACAAGAGAGCCGCCTCGCCCGGATCGAAATAGATCGGCCAATCCGATATTTCCCGGCTCAACTCCTTCCATTCTTCCCGGGTCTTATCGATCGAGACGGAGAGGATTCCGAAACCTGCTTCCGCGTAACGGTCCAGCAGTTGCCCAAACACCGGGTTACTCTTTCGGCACCATTCACACCAGGAGGTACGGAAATCGACCAGGGTTAAGCTGTATTCCCCAAATAGTTCGGAACTTCGGACTGTTCCCCGCGGGGAGATCAAATCGACGGAAGGGAAAACCGGCTGCAAAGCCATCGGAATCCTGACCGGAATTTGATAGGCCGCATATTCCATAAATCCGAACAGCAGCATCGGTTCCGACCAGTAGCGCTCGGGCGGCACGATCTGCGGCCCGGGCGCGGAGGCTTCCGTTGCGGTAGGAGCCGGTTCGGTGGAACACGATACGGACCAAAGGATAACCAGAAGCCACCAAGAGGCGATCCATTGCCCGTGTGAAAGGTAGCCCTATGGTTCATGGACGGCACGTGCTATAGCCTCTTCCAACAAATGACCATGCAGATTCCGGCCGATGATGGTTCCCCGGCCATCGATCAGTACGGTAAACGGTATGGCCTGTATTCCGTAATCCCGGGGGATCCGGCTCTCCCAGCCCTCTCCGTCGCACGCCTGCACCCAGGGCATGGGATGATTATTCAGCGCCTGGCGCCACGCCTCGGGATTCTGGTCGAGTGAGACGCCGAAAATCAGCAATCCCTGCTCCCCGTATTTATCCAGCAATCCGCTCAGAAATGGGATTTCAGCGATGCAGGGTTTGCACCACGAGGCCCAAAAATCCACCAGAACCACAGCTCCCCGGGCCGCATAATCCGACAAACGTACCGTATCCCCGGTAGGAGTAAGGGCCGTGATTTCCCGGAATGGCTACCCGGGGACCATTCGTTTTTGCGATTCTTGAAAATAGGTTCTGGATCGCTCTTTTTCGGCCTCCCGCGCCAAGTATCGTTCGCGGATTTCCGGACGCAACGCGCCGAACAACTCCTGCCACTCGTGCTGCTCATACCGGTCCGGTGGATACCGGAAGAAAAAATATTCCCCGACTGCATTTCCGATGTTTTCCCGGACGAATTGTACGTGATAAGGGATTAATTCCCGGTACAGCGCTTCGATGCGTTGGTTGAACGGTTCGCTTTCCAACCGGGTCATCGGGCGGTCTCCGTACAAACTGTCCCGCTGCCGGACGATCTCCCGGTTCCGGGCACGGAGAGCCCGTTCGGGCTGTAGTATAAGCCGGTTATACCGCTCGTTGATGGGGGAGCCGGAAACCGCGACTCCTTCTGGCTCGTAGAGGAATTGAATTCGTCCCGGTTCGAGGACGACCGGTTGGGAATGCAGGAAAATCGGATCCCCTGCTTGCGGATGGGCCAGGGCAAGCCTACCTACGCGTGGATTGTCGGCCAAGCCTGAGAAACGGAAAGTTCCGTGGCTAATCCGGGCGCTGTCGGTCGGGGTTTCCGCAGGGTGATCCGTGAACAACTCCTGCTCGAACAGATATACGTATTCTCCCTCATGCGCGGCATCGGGCAGTCGGCCTTCCAGGCTCCATGAGGAAGAAGAACAACCGCTCCCGAAATAGGCGCCGCTTAGGATGATCCAGGTTAAAAGATGGCGTTTTATACTGTCAAGATTAATGGCCCCCGA
>JAJQAW010000050.1:4701-6422 GCA_021203585.1 Rikenellaceae bacterium | reverse complement strand
CCTTTTTACCCGAACAAATAGATTAGAGACCCTATGAAACCAGTAAACCTCCTTAAGCTCTGCTGCCTGACGCTCCTGTGCTCCCTCACCGCATTCACTTACGCCCAGGATGAAAACCAGGCGTCGCTGCTGTTGGATTTGCGAAAATCCCGGGCCTCCTACGAAGTGGCTCTGCAAAAATACCAGAACGACACGAAACTATTTCAGGAACAGGCCATTTCCGCCAATGATTACAACAGTTCGCGCAACGAGCTGCTCAGCCGGGAGGTGGATTACCAAAAATTAATTTTGCGCTTAATTTCCCAACAGAGCTACATTACGGTGGAACGGGCCATCAAATACCAAGACGAACGCGGAAACCGAAAGGTAAAAATCACCTTGAAAAGCGCGTTGGAAGGCAACGAGGAGTACCTTCAACAGTTCGAGGACCATTTCGACATCTTCATCCCGGAAATGCGTTCGGGTAAAATATACAACATTTACCTCTCCTTGATCGACAACGGAACGAAGACCATAATCAGTGCTCCCTACGAATTTCACGTGCCCTCGATGGAATTGGGAAAAGTAGCTCAAGCGGATTTCGAATTGCTCAAAGACGCGGAATACCTGACCGTATCGCTCAATTACAACAACCGCAAGGACGAGAAGAACATCTATCTCCAGAAGGATGCCAGTTCAAGCCAGATCGACATCAGCTCGATGCAGTTCAGCCAGGAAACCAACCTGGGCAGTAATACGACCTATGAACTGAACCTCGAACGTTTCTCCACCACGGACGACATCTACCGGCTCCAGGTAACGGGACTTCCTCCGCAGATCTCCTACGACTTTACGGACATCGGCAGTAAGGTCACCCAGATTAAGTTCGCCCAGGGGGTGAACATGAAAAAACTTTCGCTGCAAATCTATCTTCCGGACCGGGAAGACGAGGCGATCGTGATCGACGAACCGATCAAGTTCCAGGTCGAAGTGCTGCATGGGGCCACCGGCGAGACGGCCGGAAGCGAACAGCTGGAGATCATCCCCCGCGGACGAGGCCGGATCGAAGTGCGGGCCAACAACCTGTACCACGAAGTAACGATGGGCAACGACGTGAAAATGGAAATGCGCGTACGCAACGGCGGCAGCCGGCGGCTGGACAACATCAAAGTAACCGCGGAAAAACCGCTGGGCTGGGATGTGGTCATCGAACCGGAGCTCATCCGCAGCCTCGATCCGGAAAAAGAGGAAGTGGTCACGGTCACGGTACTACCTCCGACCAAAGGCGTTGTCGGCGCACAGGAAGTGCGGATAAAGACCGAAGCGATGGCCTACAATGTCAAAGTCGAGACGGAAGACAAAGTGGTGCGCATCCAGGTCAAAGCCGCCAAATCCGTACTGGGCATCATCGTGCTGATCGCGGCCCTGCTCGGAGTACTGCTGGGCATCGTCTGGTTCGGCATGAAACTGAGCAGGAAATAAACGCGAAAAAGTAACTTAATCACAAAAACTACGTATAACCATAAAACCGAAACTATGCTACAAGCCATCGACTTAACCAAGCGGTACGAGGACGGCAACCTGGCCCTCGACGCGCTGAACCTGGAGATCAAACCGGGAGAGATTTTTTCCCTTCTGGGCGCCAACGGCGCCGGGAAGACGACGGTCATCAATATTTTCCTGAACTTCATCGACCCCACCTCCGGACAGGCGTTGATTAACGGGATCGATGTCATGCAGGA
>JAJQAW010000050.1:0-4691 GCA_021203585.1 Rikenellaceae bacterium | reverse complement strand
CCACCAAGGACAATATTGCCTTCGTATCTGAAAACGTGATGCTGTACGGGAATTTCACCGCCCGGCAGAACCTCGATTTTTTCGCCCGGCTGGGCGGTAAAAACGACTTGACAAAAAAAGATTACTACGATGTGATGCGCAGGGTGGGATTACAGGAGGAAGCCTTCGAACGCAAACTGAAGACTTTCTCTAAGGGCATGCGCCAAAAAGTAGGATTGGCCATCGCCATTATCAAGGATGCCGGAAATATCGTGATGGACGAACCGACTTCCGGGTTGGATCCCAAAAGCGCGGCCGAACTGATGCAAATACTGATACAGCTGAAAAATGCTGGAAAATCCATCCTCATGTGCACCCACGACCTGTTCCGGGCCAAATCGGTGGCCGACCGGGTAGGGATTATGAAAGAAGGGCGCTTGGTAATGATCCGTACCCGCGAGGAATTCCTGCGCGTTGACCTGGAACGTATTTACCTGGACTATATGCAGGAGGCGATCGTATGATGTGGCTAATAGCAAAAAAAAGATTTCCTGTTGAACCTGCTGTCCGTAAGGTTCGTCATAGGTTTCGTGCTGTGTCTGGTGGTGATCCCGTTCACCATGATCGTGAGCATCGACGATTACAATAACCAGATGAGGATCTACCACATCGACCGGGTTGCCGTCGAAAGAGAGATCGAAAACACCCGCGTTTACTTCTTTTTACGCCCCACGGTCATCCAGGAACCCGAAGTTCTGGGCGCTTTCAGCCAAGGCATAACTCCCAACATCGGCAATAAAGTTAAAATACAGATCAACGAATACCCGGTATTCCCTTCCGGCCATTCCGTATCCAGGGATAACCCCCTGCTGAACGCATTCTTCTCCCTGGATTTCGCCACGGTCATTGCTATAACCATCTCCTTGCTGGCGCTGGTATTCTCATACGACAGCATCACAAGGGAGAGGGAAAACGGAACGATGAAACTGATCCTGACGGGAAAAATCAGCCGGCCCGCTTTTGTGATGGGAAAACTGATGGGTCTCCTGCTCACCCTGACCCCCATCCTGATTTTCTGCTACTTACTGGCGGCTGTCATCCTGCTGGCTAATCCCGGCGTGCAGCTCTCAGGGCCGGACTGGACGGGAATTATCCTTCTTTTGCTGACATCGATGATCTATATGCTGGTATTTATTCTTTTAGGCATGTTTATATCTGCCAAAACGGCCCACTCCTCCTCTTCGATCATTATCAGCCCGCTATGCTGGATTACCTTCCTGTTCCTGATTCCCAACCTGGCCACGTATGCCTCGGCAAGCCTGTCCAAACTACCGCTGTACGAAAATGTTCAGACAGCCATTGCCAACTATCACAAAGAGTATGAGAAAAACGCCCAGGACAAATGGAAGGAATACCACAGGGAATTAGGATCTTTCGAATATTACTGGGAAAACATGAATCACGACAATGACAACTCTCAGGAGTTATCCGGAGGAACCTGGGAGATGACCCAGCATACCAAAAAAATGGTGGAATGGGGTATGCCCGAGCGACTCTCCTATTCCGATAAGATCTGGGCACTCCAAAAAGATTACCTCGACAAATTATACCGGCAACAGAATCTCCGCCAAACCCTGGCCTGGCTCTCTCCCTCGGAATTATTTATACAGGCCTCAGATATCCTGTGCCGAACAGATGCCGATTCTTTTTTGGACCATACGGCTGCGGTACGTGATTACAGGGATCAGTTTTTCCTCTATTTCAAGAAGATCAATGCATTTTCATCTTACCAATGGTTTACACCGATGCCCGAAGAAGACTTCCGAACCGTACAGGAATACGAAGAAGGGAATAAAACCAAGATCGACAGGGAGCGGTTTGCAGATCTGGACATCAGTCTGATGCCCCGATACGAAGAGCGAAAATCGGACCCTTTGGATACGTTCCGATCCGCTTTGGGACGTTTGGCTGCCTTACTTTCCATTGCGATTGTACTGTTGGGCGGAACGATGATCGTTTTCAGGAAATACGATGTCAGATAATTTAAAAGGAAAATCCATGTTTAAAATTATCTATATAAGGGAGATTCAACATTGGCTCCACAGCCTTCGCTTTAAAGTGTCATTCACGATCGTGCTGGCGGTGTTCATCATAGGAACCATTTCGTTTATCGTCACCACGAAACAGGAGCGGACCAATTACAACTAACTGGAGCAATCCATGCTGTCCGAATTGTCCGAACGGTCCAACAACCTCTCTGCTTTGGCCACTCACTGGCAGTCGTTTATTATCACTCCCCGCGACAATGATATTATCGCCGATGGAAAAGAAAACGTACTTCCCAATATTTTTACTTTCAGCGCCTACAATGTTTACAATTTCCATGTCCGGCACGATAGTGTAAATCCACTGATTAAACAGGCCGAAAAACTGAGTTGGGGATTTATCGTCTCCATGTTTCTCGGTTTTATTACGCTACTGCTCGCTTTCGATTCGATTTCCGGAGAAAAAGAGGATCGAACACTCTCCCTGGTTTTTTCCAACGGAGTATCCCGGAGAACGTTTCTTCTCGGTAAACTGTCGAGTATCGTATCCATAGCGGGCATCATGCTTCTGGTGGGGATGCTCATCAGCCTGTTGATGATCGTTATTTCCGGAAACGTGGTGATTGATTCGGGATTTTTAATCGAAACCGGGATGTTTTTTATTTTCAGTCTCTTCTTTATCACTCTTTTTGCCGCACTCGGATTACTGTCCAGTACAATCACCGCACATTCCAACATCAGTTTACTGATCTCGTTGTGTTTTTGGCTTTTCGCTGTTGTGGTCATTCCTAACTCTTCGATTTTTTGGGCGAAAAAACTATTCCCGATACCCACTGCAGACCAGGTTGACCAAGTCATCAACCAGGAACAACGGGATTTAATCAACAATGCACCGAGAGGAAGCCAATCCAGTAGCAACGATCCGTTTTATCCTCAGCACGAGTTAAGAGCTAATTTGTATATGAGTTTAGTGAATGCCGAAAAACGGCATAAGGATCATTACTACATGCGCAGATGTTCGATCAGTTCGAAAAAACCCGGCGTCTTACGCTGATCTCCCCCACCGCACAGTACGACTATATCAATGAAGCCATACTGGGAGGAGGCTACCTGCGGTTCCGCAAAAACTGGGACGATCTGCATACCTTTCAGGAACAATTCCTGCAATGGTTTAAAGATTTAGACGCCAGGGACGAAGATAGTCCTCATTGGTACAACCCCTGGGAAGACTTTTCGACCAGCAAAAAATCCGTTTCCCTCGAACTGGTCCCGCGGTACCAGGAAAGAAACGCTCCTTTGGGCGAACGAATCAGCTTCATTGCCGGATATCTGGCCGTAATGGCCTGCATGATCGTTCTGCTATTAGGACTGGCCTTCTTTTTCTTTATCCGATACGACGTCCGGTAGACCTTTTCCTTGTGAATCAATCCGCTTAATTTTCATCATCTGCAAATATTGAAATCGGCAAAGCGGGACATCCGGTACTTGCGGTACCGGATGTTTTTTATGCCGCGCTCCCTTTATACCGGCTTGCCGATAGGGAAGCTCCCCACAGACCGGCCCGTCGTATGGCGACAAATCCCGCAAACAGTATCTTTCGATGAAATTATGGTATTGTTTTTGACTCTCACAGCCCCGTAAACCAAATGAAAAAAGTAAACAGACACGGAGAATGGCAAAAAGTAAAAAATTTTGGGAAGAATTCAAGGAATTTGCAGTGAAAGGCAATATGATCGATCTGGCCGTCGGGGTCATCGTCGGGGGTGCATTCAGTAACATTGTCAATTCGTTGGTCAACGATATTCTCATGCCGCCGCTGGGCATGTTGATCGGCGGAGTAGATTTCAAAGACCTCAAAGTGGTATTATCCGTCCCCAAAGAGTTGCAGATCGGTACGGTGAGCGCCAATCCGGCCACGATCAACTACGGATCGTTTATTCAGACTGTCATCAATTTTTTCATCATCGCCATGAGCATCTTCCTGTTTGTCCGGCTGATTAACCGCCTGCGGAGAAAACAGGAAGACCAACCGGACCAGCCGGCCAAAAAACCGGACGATGTGGTCTTATTGGAAGACATCCGGGATTTGTTGAAAACACAGAATCAGGAGATTTCCGGAAAAACCGAAAAAAAATCGAACTAATTTATAGAAAAGGCGATGCATTCGTATCTTACAGAAAAAAAGCACACGAATGTTCACCTAAAATCCAGCAAAGATGAAAAAATTTCTGTTCACCGTAGCCTTACTAACCGGAATCACGGCCGCCACACGAGGCCAACAGGCCGTCCATACCGTGGAAAATCAACCTTATATCGAAGTAATCGGATACCACAAGCAGGAAGTGGCTCCGGACGAAATTTACATCTCCTTTCAAATCCAGGAGAGCGACACCAAAGGACGGGTCTCACTGAGCGATCAAGAAAAGCAGATGGCCGCCGCACTGCGCAGCCTGGGATTCGATATCGAAGCACAATTGAGCGTTACCGACATGTCGAGCCATTTCAAAAAATACGTCCTGCGCCGCACGGATATCCAGATGTCCCGGGAATACCAGCTGAAGGTTGCAGACGCACAAACGGCAGCGTCGGTTTTCGCAGCCCTGGAAAGCGTGGGGATTGCCAACGGAACGATCAGCAAAGCCGAATACAGCAAAATCGACGAACTGG
>JAJQAW010000105.1 GCA_021203585.1 Rikenellaceae bacterium | reverse complement strand
AACACTATATCCTACTGCTTTTTTGTTCACTATTGCTGAGCAGCTGCAACAACTGGCTGGACATTCTGCCGAAAAATGAGCAGGTAACTGAAAATTATTGGCAATCCAAGGAGGATGTGGAGCAGGTAGTGGCCTCGGGGTACTACTACATGCGGCAAACGACTCCATACCTGATTGACTGGGGGGAAATTCGTGGAGCCTCCATATACGCACCTTACAATAAGGAGAAAGATAAACTCCAGAATTTTCAGTTAATCGCCAGTTCTTCGCTGTGCAAATGGGGGACCTTTTACGAGGTGATCAATATGGCCAATTCCATTATTCAGTATGCCCCCAAGGCTCAGGAGATCGACGATACCTATACCGTCGAGGCCATGCGTTCGCACCAGACCGAAGGCTATTTCATGCGGGCCCTGATGTATTTTTACCTGGTTCGTAATTTCAAAGAGGTACCGCTCATTCTGGAAGCCTACGTGGACGACTCTGCTCCGTTTAGTATGGCCAAATCTTCCGAAGAGGTCATTCTGGCTCAAATCCGAGAGGATATCCGGACGGCGCTGGCGACCGGTGCGGCCAAGGAGTTTTTCGAGCACACCAGTTGGAAAAATCCGACCAAAGGCCGGGCGACCCGGTGGGCGCTCTACGCCCTGATGGCCGATGTCTGCTTGTGGGCGGAGGATTACGACGAATGCATCGAATACGCGGATATGCTGCTGAACGCCACTTCGGCTTACCGTCCGGCCTTTATGTCCGACGGGGAGCAATGGTTCTCCATATTCGAAGAGGGAAACAGCAACGAATCGATATTCGAATTGAACTGGGACTCTCAAACCTATGCCCAAACGTCCAACAGTCCTTCGGCCTTTTACAGCACGGCAACCACTTCGACTTACCGGTTTACCACCGAAATGTTGTCCAGGCTGCAAATGGAGAATACGTTGATCACTGACCTGTACAATGTCATCCCTTACCGCGGAGTGGATGCTACTTACGTGCAGATAAACGATGGGTCCGAGTCGGGTGTGGGACTATTGTGGAAATACGTGGGTAGTTCGGTGAGCAGCGGAGTGGCGCGGACCTACAGCGACGCGAACCTGATCATCTACCGGATGGCCGATGTGATGCTGATGAAAGCGGAAGCGCTCATCTGGAAAGGCCAGGCTTACTGGGAAGAGGCCATCGAGATCGTCAACCGCGTGCGTACCCGGGTGAATGCTCCGGAAATCGTGATTTCACTCAGCGAAGAGGACGAATTGAGCATGCTCGAATACGTGCTCGAAGAACGCGATCTGGAACTGGCCGGCGAGAACAAACGCTGGTACGATCTGATTCGGTTCGGGAAAAGTAAAACCTACGCTTATAAATCTCAATTTATTTCCCTCATCATCGAAAACAACGAAACCGCCAATCCGAGTTGGTTGCGTTCGGTGCTGAATAATGACTATGCCTGGTATCTGCCCATTCACGAGGATGAGATCTTCGTCAATGAATTATTGGAACAAAATCCCTATTACAAAACAACCGAGTAAAAAGCACTGCTATGAAACATTTAATGAAGTTATATGCTTTGATCCTGGTCCTGCTGTGCTCCTGCAGCGACCCGTACAAGGGATCGACTTATCAGGTTTACGACGTCAATCCGATCTCCACTTACCTAGACAGCAATCCGGACAAATTTTCCGAATGGGTCGAGGTACTCCGCTACGCCGATCTGTACAATGCGATCAACCAAGCCTCGGAATTCTTCACAGCTTTCGTTCCGGACAACGAAGCGGTGGCGGAATACTACCGCAACAAAAACGTCAGTTCCATCGAACAACTGGGTAAAGACTTTGCCATCGACTTGGTCAAATTTCATGTCATCCACGACACGGTGAATTACGACACCTTTATTCAGGGTGGAAAACTGGAAAGTAAAACCCTCTCGGACGATTACCTGACCGTATCCTGGGGAGAAGACGGCGTGAATTCGGTTTACATCAACAACGAAGCGCTCGTCGAACCGCCAGTAACGGCCATCGAAACCTCCAACGGCTACATCTACGTCCTCAAAGGCGTGCTCAGTCCGCTGGTTGAGTCCGTGTACGAGCGGATCGAGCAAAACGAAGATCAATATACGATTTTCAAAGAGGTGCTGGAATTGACCAGTTGGAGCGACAGCTTAAATGTCATCTACGATGAGATTCGCCAATCGGACGGTACTTATGTGCAGCAAAATCGGAATTATACCCTGCTGGCGGTTCCCGATCAATCCTTCCGCAGCAGCGGGATTAATTCCTTGGCCGATCTGATCGCCGATTTGGAAGCGGACAGCGATTATACCGATCCGGAAAACGACTTATTCCGCTACGCCGCTTACCACATCCTTGCGGGCAATTATTCTCTGCTGGAACTTCAGAATTTTTCCTCTAAGGATAAAATTAAACTGATGACCACGCTTTCGGAAAATGTGATACAGATTACGGAAGAGAGCGAAGACGAACAGTTATACATCAACCACGAAGGTGGGGAAAAAGTTTGGGCTCAGTTCCTGGAAGAGACTTCCGATCTGAAGGCCAAGAACGGTGTCATTCATCAGCTGGATGCCTACCTTCCGATCTGGGAATCCATTACTCCGGTGGAAGTGATTTGGGATTTTTGCGACTATCCGGAAATCGCCTCCTACGTGGCCAATTACGGTTCGGCATACGGAGGCGGCGAGCTGGAATACCAGACTATCACCGCTTCCGAAGGCTATATCGAGATCTCTTATCTTTCCTGTTTTACCGTCAACGCGCCCAATCCCTCTTCGGGGAGCTCCTATCCCAAAGTGCAGTACCGTACGACCAAAACGGGAAGCGCCTGGACCAGTATGCAGTACCATGACCATATGATCCTCAATCTGGGTACCAACGGTTATATCGAAATGACCACTCCGGCGATCATTGCAGGGAAATACAAATTGACATTGACCTTCAGTTACGCTACCACACAACTATTTATCCGGAATCAGGATAGCGGCAGCAACGGAGGTGAGATGCGGTTTACTTTTGACGACGATACGGAGAATTTGAGTGTGACCGGCAAACCGTACACTACGATTCAACCCGGCGTCTCCTCTCCCATATTGTCAGTCGAGACGTGGGAAATGTTCGAAGAGATCGAATTCACCAAAACCAGTACCCATAAATTCCGGTTGACGGTTCTCGATCCCGAGGCCAGCTCCTCTTCCCAGAATTACCGGATCGGAATCGACCACCTCTTATTCGAGCCGATTTCTGGATGAAACGGAAGAAACCGAAGACGATGAATAATTAAAAAAATACAGTCATGAAAAATTTGAAACATATAGCCATGGCCGCAGCGGCCGGTATCGTGTTGTTTTCCTCCTGTTCGGACGAATGGGATAAGCATTACAGTTTGCAGGATCAGGAAGTGGATACCGAAAACCTGATCATCATGGATGCCGACATCGCCGATTTTCTGGCCTCGGAATCCGCTTACAGTTCGATTTACCAATTGTTGCAAAGCACCGGAGTACTGGATGAAATGTTGCAACGGGAGCAGGTCTTTACCCTGCTGACGGTCGATAACAACTCTTTTGTCAACGAGACGGACGATCAGGACTATCTGGCCAAAACTTATATTTCGGACCTGGCGTTCTCTCCGGCCAACATGACCGACGGACAGCGGATTCTGATGAAGAACGGTAAGTACCTGGCCATTTCGATCGACGAAAGCGGCAGCATCGCTTTCAACGATACCCGGGCGGTGAAAATTTACAAACTCAACGACGGATATATCTATGAAGTGGCGGAAATGATTCATTGTCCCAAATCCCTGCTCGAAGTAATCGAGAGCCTGAACGATAATTATTCCATGTTCCGGGATTCGGTGCTCAGCCGCCAGGTGCTGAAGTTCGACCGGGAAAACAGCCTTCCGATCGGAGTGGATGCTACCGGTAGTACGGTATACGATTCGACATGGATTATCACCAATCCCTATTTCGCCGATGCCGGACTGGACATTATGTCCGAAGGAATTACCGCTACGGTTCTGATTCCCTCCAACGAAGTGGTGCTCGCATCGTGGGCCGATGCCTGGGCCCGTTTGGAAAAATGGCAATTGACCGATTTCCCGGAAACCCTGCCCGATTCGGTATTCGAACAATGGTTCTTCCAGGCTGCCTTCTTCGATAAAATGTACTCCCAAGCGGATCTTGCCGAAGATAGGGACATCTCCTCCATATTTTCCCAAAAATGGAGAACTTCGGTTCAACAACTGGATCTGAACAGCCCCATCGAAATAAGTAACGGGATCGGATATTACGTAACGCACCTGAAAACCCCGACCAACGTGCTCATCTGGCGCCTAAAGGATTATTTTGAAACTTACCAATACCTCACCGAAGAGCAGATCAACACTTACTTTAAAACCGAAGGCCTTACCTTCCGTAAAGTGGCCAACGACCAGAATTCCGATTTCGACCCGATGCCCGGAGTGTTCCCGGCCACTGCCTATCCCTGTCTGTATTACGACGTAGTCAATGCGGACAAGGAGGAGGCGCCGGTTTACGTTCTGGATTTCTTGGCTTACCATTATTATAAAGACGCGAACGATCGGACCATTACCACTGAATATTTAGTGCCTCCGGGAACCTACGATTTCTATATGGGATTCAATAATGCCGTATGCCATGATCTGAAAATTTATATCAACGATGTGCATCAATATTCGTTGGCTTCGACCAATTATTCGAATTTCCATTACGATCGTGTCAACGGCAAATATCCGTATGGCTACGATGCGAGTCTTTCTTCGGATAAAAATGCTACAAAATATGGACGCGCCGGCGGTTCGATGGGGAGCATCACCTTCGATAACGAGGACGGTACACCGCTGAATATCCGGATCGAATGTACCAGTACGGTCGGAAGTACGAAGGGTTTGATCCTGCATCATTGGAACCTGGAACCGACAGACGATTGTTACTAATCTTTGAGAAAATAACGTATGAAAAAGATAAAAACGATAATTTATATCCTTCTACTGTTGCTGCCGGCTGCAGGGGTTGCCGCTCAGCAAAAAGTAACCGTCAGCGGTAAATTGCTCTCCGACCGCCATGCGCCGATCTCCGGAGGAATCGTTTCCGTACCGGGAGCTGCCGATGTGGTCACCGCCGAGGACGGTACTTTTACCCTGGAAGTGGACCAGCAGGCCAAACAGATCTCCTTTTGGGCAGTCGGATTCCATCCGGCTACCCAACAACTCAACGACCGCCGGCAGATTACCGTCGTCATGATTCCCGAAGATGCCTACAAATACAATGAAACGGTAGTGCTTCCCTTTCGGACCGAACACAACCCGGACCCAGTGACTTCCGCGGTGAACCTGGATAAATCCAATTTTAAACTGGGGAGCATGACCGTCGACCGTGCGTTATCCGGGCAGGTAGCGGGGCTGCAGGTCACCCGGTCCAGCGGAATGCCCGGAGAGGGGAGTTATCTCAATTTGCGGGGTCTCCGCTCGTTTGTCGGAGCCAATACCCCGTTGTATGTCATCAACGGAGTTCCGTACCTTCCGGATGCGAACGAATCGCCGCTGATCAACGGATATACCCGTGATATTTTGCAGCCTTTCAACATTATGGATATCCAGAACATTACCGTACTCAAGGGAGCGGAGGCTTCCCTATACGGTTCGCTCGGATCGAACGGAGTGATTCTGATCGAAACCGACGGCGCATCGTCGGAAGACTTGGAAACCAAAATTTCCTTTTACGGCCAATACGGGGTGAACTGGAATAAAAAACGCATCCCCCTGCTCGAGGGAGTGGATTACAAATCCTACCTGTCCGATGTCGGAATGAATTACTTCGATACGATGGAGGATTTTTTCACCGCGTTTCCCTTTATGAACAATCCGGATTACTTGTACGGGTACCTGTATAATCACGAAACCGATTGGCAAGAAAAGTTGTACCGCAACAGTTTCGTCACGGATAATCTCTTTCGGGTCGAAGGGGGCGATGCCATCGCTAAATACAATTTATCGCTGGGCTATATGATGGATAACGGCATACTGGACGAAACCAAAATCCAACGCTACCATACGCTGCTCAATACGAACGTGTTTATCAACAAATCCATGGAATTGTTCGCCACCATCGGCATGTCCTACCTGACCGGAAATTACCAGGAACAGGGGATGTCGGAGGAAACAAATCCCATTTTAGCCGCTTATAAACAGGCCCCGATCCTGAGTCCCTTCGCCCAGGATATCGACGGAAACCTGCTGGCTAGCTACAATAGCTACTATTACGGGAGAAGCACCAATTTGGACTTCGCGACCTCCAACCCGCTGGCCATTCTCAAAACACTGGATGCCAGCAACCGGCAGTACGACATCAACCTGCGGACGGGTTTGAATTATTCGATCACTCCGAACCTGA
>JAJQAW010000078.1:950-6439 GCA_021203585.1 Rikenellaceae bacterium | reverse complement strand
CCTGAATCGCTTTTTCCCGGATTTTTTTCCATAGATTTTGTTCCACCGCCCGGATATCGTCCTCCTCGGGATCGTGCGAAATTTTCTCGATAATCGCATCGACTTTTTCCAGTTCTAGATCGATGATATCGTCCATCATCCGCATCGCCTTGCCCACATGGTTTTTGAATTTCTCCATGTTAAACGACGCGTTCGCCGTAAAGGGATTGTCCACGTAACTGTACAAATTGATCGCTAACAAACGGCAACTGTCGTAAGGACAGAGCGGTATCTCCCCGCAAGGATTCGTGGATACGGTTTTGAAACCCTCCTGGGCATAACAATCCGGTACGGATTCCCGAATGATCGTATCCCAGAACAGAATACCGGGTTCGGCGGACTTCCAGGCGTTATGAACGATTTTATCCCATAAAGTACGGGCATCGATCTCTTTGACGTACAGCGGCTTTTTGGAATCGATCGGAAAGGTCTGCACGTATTTTTTCCCCTCGATCACCGCCCGCATAAATTCGTCGTCGATCTTGATGGAAACATTCGCTCCGGTTATCTTGCCCGTCTCTACCTTGGCGTTAATGAAATTTTCGGCATCCGGATGCTTGATCGACAGTGAAAGCATCAACGCGCCGCGTCGACCGTCCTGCGCCACTTCACGGGTGGAATTGGAATAACGCTCCATAAAGGGAACGATTCCGGTGGAAGTCAGCGCGCTGTTGAGTACCGGACTACCGGTCGGGCGGATGTGCGACAAGTCGTGCCCCACTCCACCGCGGCGTTTCATCAGCTGAACCTGCTCCTCGTCAATCCGGATGATTCCCCCGTAAGAATCGGCCGGATGCTTATGTCCGATCACAAAACAGTTGGACAAGGACGCGATCTGCAGATTATTACCGATCCCCGTCATCGGTCCGCCTTGCGGAATGAGGTACTTAAAATCTTTGAGTAAACCGTGGATTTCGGCCGAACTCATCGGGTTGGGGTATTTATTCTCGATCCGCTCGATCTCATGGGCTATCCGCCAATGCATCTGTTCGGGAGATTTTTCATAAATCTTTCCCATCGAATCTTTCAGGGCATATTTATTTACCCATACCGTAGCGGCCAGTTCATCGCCTTTAAAATATTTTTTCGCTTCTTCCACCGCTTCGGTGTATGCATATTCCGTTAGTTTCCCACCGGCGGATCGGGTTGCCTTTGTTTCGGACATAGAGGTATTTTTTGAAGTTACAACAAGGAGGGAAGTGCGGCAAACCTCCCGCATCCGCCTGCACATCCCGGCGGATTAGTCACTGCAAGTTTAGTACAAAAAAAAGGAGGAAAAGAAGAAAAAACAGATAATTGTCGAAAAGTTATTAACACCTGTTAAGATGCTGAAAAACAGACACTTACAATTAAATACAAATTCCTGACTGTCAATATGTTTGTCAATAATTCACGGCACCTTAACGGGTTAGCTCCACCAAAGTTTTGCCGACAGGCCCGCCCACCGGAGGAGCCAATTTGGAGACTTTGACCGTTACCCTTTTCAACTGTGGAAAACGATCGTAGACCGCCTCCAAAATGCGGGCGGCCACATGTTCTAATATATTGGACGGATTGGCCATTTCAGCCGCCACGATCTGGTACGCCTCCACATAATTGACCGAATCCTGCACGCGGTCGGAAAGAGCCGGAAGATCGAGATCGGCCTCCATCCGAAGGCTCACCCGAAAATGGTTTCCCACTTTTTTTTCCAATTCATAGCAGCCGTGAAAGGCATAGAATTCCATCTCTTCCAGTTCGATGGCACCGCAATATTTCATATCCGTATCCAAGTAAATAAATCCAAAAAAATACCGGTACTTCCGACTTTGCCTTGCCGGGATTACCAACAGGCCTTATTCGCGCTTCCGCCCGAAAGCTTGACACCCGAAGGCTATTCTCCGAATAAACTATCCACAAATTGAGCGCGGTCGAAGATTTGCAGATGATCGATCCCTTCCCCGACACCGATATATCGAACCGGGATTTTGAAGGTATCCGAGATGCCGATCACCACCCCTCCTTTGGCCGTACCATCCAATTTGGTCACGGCCAGGGAAGTGACCCGGGTGGCTTGGGTGAATTGCTTGGCCTGCTCATACGCATTTTGGCCGGTAGAGCCGTCCAAGACCAACATTACTTCATGCGGTGCATCCGGAATGACCTTCTGCATCACATTGCGAATTTTGGTCAGCTCGTTCATCAGGTTCACTTTATTGTGCAGCCGACCCGCCGTGTCGATCAACACTACATCGGCCTGATTGGCCACAGCGGATTTTAACGTATCGTAGGCCACCGATGCCGGATCAGATCCCATATCCTGCCGGATCATGGTGGCTCCGGCCCGCTCGGCCCATACCTGCAGCTGATCGATGGCCGCCGCCCGGAAAGTATCGGCCGCGCCGATGTAGACTTTTTTACCGGCTTTGACCAATTGTGCGGCGATCTTTCCGATGGTAGTGGTCTTTCCTACTCCATTGACCCCTACTACCATAACCACAAACGGGTTACCGCCGCTCTTTTCATAGGAAAATCCGAGTTCGCCGCGGCTTTGATCGGGATTCTCCTCCAACAAACCGGTGATTTCCTCCTTCAATATGCGATTCAATTCGGAGGTATTCATATACTTATCCCGCGCCACGCGCTCTTCGATGCGTCGAATGATCCGCAAGGTGGTATCCACTCCCACATCCGAAGTGATCAGCACCTCTTCCAAATTGTCCAAGACCTAGTCGTCCACACTGGATTTACCCGCAACCGCACGCGTTATCTTGGAAAATACCGATTCCTTGGTCTTCTCCAGTCCCTTATTCAGATTTTCTTTGTTCTCTTTTTTCGAGAAGAAATTAAAAAATGCCATGGTCCACCATTTATTTGCACCAAAGGTAATAATTCTTTTTACAGCCTGAAAACGGTGATTTTAGAGCAAAGGCCATACCGAATGCCGGCAAGCGGGTACCAAAAACCGATATAAAGGTCGTTCGACGGCCTGGATCGAGCACTCCGGCTACCGGCCGCGCTCGAGGGATAAACGCATCACGCACCGGGATTCCTGCTTCCGGCGTACATGCGCCGGTACACCGCCAGAACCGATCGCCTCCGCAGTTCCCGGCCCGAACGGAAGGGTACGCCGGAGCTCCGGAAGGCCTGCAACCGCCATCGCGAGGCCGGGCGCCTATATCCGGATAAGAATTCGTATCTTTGTTGAAATTTTATGGTATGGATTATCGAGCTATTTGCGAGCAAGTATGTCGGACCGCCCGGAAAGCGGGTGAATTTATCGCGGCACAGCGGGAAACTTTCTCCTATGATCGGGTGGAGGAAAAGGGGCGGCACGACCTGGTATCCTATGTGGATAAGGAAGCCGAAAAAATGATCGTGGCCGATTTGCAGCAGTTATTGCCCCAGGCAGGATTCATCACCGAAGAAGGAACCGTTCAACAAGCCTCCGGGCAACGCTTCCGATGGATCATCGACCCGCTCGACGGAACCACCAATTTTATACACGGTCTGCCGCCCTACTGCGTGAGCCTGGCCTTGATGGAAGCCAGCGAAGTGGTAGTCGGTGTGGTGTACGAGGCTTTCAGTACGGAGTGCTACTATACCTGGAAGGGTGCGAAATCCTATCTGGACGGAAAAGAAATCCAGGTCTCTACGATCGACAAATTCGAAAACACTCTGACCGCAGTCGGCCTGTCGCATTCTTCCAAAGAGACCATCGGCGAGCTGCTCCGGCAGATGGAAATTTTACTGCACCAGACGAGCGGAATCCGGCGCATCGGATCGGCAGCCATCGACCTGTGCTACGTGGCCAACGGACGGGTTGACGGTTTTTTTCAGAAAAATTTGTCACCCTGGGATGTCGCCGCGGGGGCGCTGATCGCCCGGCATGCCGGCGCCGTGGTCACCGATTTTTCCGGCGGCGAGGATTATGTTTTCGGCCGGGAAATTTTAGTCGCTAATCCCTCGGTGTATCCCGATTATAGAGCCAAACTGTTTTAATTACCTCTCCTGCCGCCCGTTTCTCCATGAAAAAAGCCTGGAATTCCCTTGCCTACGGAGTGCTGCTCGGCCTATTGAAAGCGGTCGGTTGGCTACCCTATTGGTTTTTATACGGAGTGCTGGCTCCTTGCATCTATGTGTTGGTCTATCGACTGGCCGGGTACCGGACTACGGTAGTGCGGGAAAATCTGAGCCGCGCCTTTCCAGAAAAATCCACAGCGGAACTTCAGCAAATCGAACGGAAATTCTACCGCCACCTCTCGGAGCTATTCGTCGATACGATCGATTTGACCTCTATGAGCGAAAAACAAATTCGAAAACGGTTCCGGTACCTCAACGCGGAAGAGGTTCAGGAACAAACGGCGGATCGAAACTGGATCTGCGCGATGGCCCATTACGGGTCGTGGGAATACACGATCAATTTCGCCCTCTTTACCGACCACCGCGTGGGGGCCGTTTACCATTACCTGCATCATCCGCTCTTCGAGAGGTTCTATCGCCAGTTACGGAGCCGTTTTGGAAGCGAGCCGATCCCTACGTCGGAAGTGGTCCGGGAATTGGTCAAAACCAAAAATCCGGGCGCCAAACCACTCTCCCTGGCCTTGATCGCCGACCAGACTCCCAAACGGCACACAATCGATCATTGGTTCCAATTCCACCATCAACCGACCGCTTTTTTTATGGGTACGGGGAAAATAGCCCGGAAATTCCATATGCCGGTTTATTTTCTGGACATTCGAAAGATCAAAAGCGGTTATTATACCGGTCGTTTTGAGTTGTTGTATGACGGCCATGGCGATCTGGACGAATATCAGATCGTAGAGTTGTATGTGCGGCGGCTGGAAGCCATGATACGGCAGCGGCCGGAATTATGGCTGTGGTCGCACCGGCGGTGGAAACATAAACCCCAGCATAGCGAATGAAAACGGCCATCGTCATTTTAAACTGGAACGGACGGGAAATGCTGGAGCGATTCCTGCCCTCGGTAGTGCGGCATTCCGCAGGCCGGGAACGGGAAATCATCGTGGCCGACAACGGCTCGACGGACGATTCGCTCGCCTGGCTTTCGGCCCGACATCCCACCGTCAGACAAATCCGGCTGGAACGGAATTACGGTTTTGCAGAGGGTTATAACCGGGCATTGGAGCAAGTGAAGGCTCGGTACTACCTTTTGCTGAACTCGGATGTTCGGGTCTCCGAAAACTGGTTGGAACCTCTCGAACAACAGCTGGAACTGCATCCGGAATGCGCAGCCGTGATGCCTAAAATCCGTTCCGAAGTCGAGCCGAAGCGGTTCGAATATGCCGGTGCGGCCGGAGGATTTATCGACGGCCTGGGTTATTCCTTTTGCCGGGGAAGAGTACTGCAAACGGTGGAACCGGACCACGGACAATACGACCGTGCGCGGGAAATTTTCTGGGCCTCGGGAGCTTGTATGCTGGTACGGGCCGAAAGGTTCCGGAGCTTCG
>JAJQAW010000078.1:0-940 GCA_021203585.1 Rikenellaceae bacterium | reverse complement strand
ACCATCAGGGTCGAGCCGGCCTCGGTGGTTTACCACCTCGGCGGCGGGACATTGGCCGCGGAGAGCCCGCGAAAAACCTACCTGAATTTCCGCAATAACCTGGCCATGCTTTATAAAAATCTTTCGGGCCGCAGTTTGTGGTGGGTGCTCTCGGCAAGACTGTTGCTGGACGCTCTCTCGGCCCTGGTGTTCCTGGTTCGGGGAGAGCAGGAACACTTCCGAGCTGTATGGCGGGCCCACCGGGACTTTTTTCGAATGCGAAAGGAATTGCAAAGCAAAAGAGGTCTGATTCAACTCCGACGCCTGGGTAGACCCTCCGAAATTTACTTCGGCAGTATCCTTTGGCGTTATTATACCGGACGCAGATACTCCCCTGTCCGATAAAAACTTGCATATTGCCTAAAGTTTTCGATCTTTGTACAAACAATTCAAAAAAATCCCTTTATGGCAAGCAGAAGATATTTAAAGAAGGAGATCGATTATCTGATCGGCCAGGTGATCGGAGACGCGCACTTGAGCCTATTCTTCCATCCGGAACAAAAACGCGAGGATATCGTTGCCGTGATGGAACAAGCGGTTGCCCTGCGCAACGACTTATTCGCACGGATGAAACCGGAAGAAAAAATAACCACAGCCTGGTTCGTAAACACTATGCGGCGATCCGGAACGACATGATGGTCGGTGTCGATCAACTGTTCGAAAAATTGAGCGAAATTGCCAAGGCATAGAACGCCGGATGCAAAAAATAACGGAAACGGCTGGAATTTCCAGCCGTTTTTTCATCTCCGGCATTTCCGAACGTTTTCCGGAAACGTCAGTTAAGAATCAGGAAATGAGGTTTTTGCGTTGAACTTTTGCGATTTTATCTCCTTAACTGGTTGGAACTGCAACCCTTAAAAGATTTTGTTTTATGTTGAATATCATAAATACACCTTTTTAT
>JAJQAW010000362.1:4094-6448 GCA_021203585.1 Rikenellaceae bacterium | reverse complement strand
AAGTTCGATGGTATTGGCGGCAAAATCTTCGGGATTACCGATACCGTACAGGCAAGAAACCGAGGAGACCACAATCACATCTTCTCGGCCGGACAGCAGCGCCGATGTGGCACTGAGTCGAAGACGTTCGATTTCTTCGTTGATTTGCAAGTCCTTTTCGATGTAGGTGTCGCTCGTGGGCAGGTAGGCCTCCGGCTGGTAGTAATCGTAATAGGAAACAAAATATTCGACCGCGTTGTTCGGGAAAAAACTTTTAAACTCCCCGTACAACTGGGCGGCCAGGGTCTTATTGTGCGAGAGGATCAGCGTAGGTTTGCCGATGTTTTTGATGACATTGGCCATTGTAAAAGTCTTGCCCGATCCGGTCACACCGAGTAATGTATTGTGGCGGGAGTGCTCTTCCAGGGCCCGGGTCAACTGCTCGATAGCCGCCGGTTGATCTCCCGTGGGTTGAAAGTCGGATACCAGGTCAAATTTCATGCGATAAAATTAAAAAATTCCACCCTTATAACGTAATATAAAGGTGGAATATTACAATCGGACCGTCCGCATCAGAGAATCCTTCGGGAAGTGGTCTGTCGAGTGAAACTCAAGTCGTTGGATAATCCCTCGATCAACACGGCGCCGGGGGTTTTACCCAGCTCGAAAGAACCCAGACGATTGTCCAAATCCAGAGCCCGGGCTCCGTTCAAGGTGGCCCAGCGGACGACTACCGGCAGGGGCAGGTGAAAGGCCTCGGCCAGCGCCCGCATTTCGGCGACCATCGACAGGTCCGTATTGGAAGAGAGTGAATCCGTACCTACGGTCAGATTGAGGTTATAGCGCATCAATAATTCCACCGGCGGAAGTTTATCTTCGATGTATCGGTTGGACATGGAACATAGCGCCCACGACAGTTTTTTATACCTGGCCGTGAGCCGCTCGATATCCTCGGCGACCACTTGGGTATTGTGTACCAGCAACACCCGGCGGTCGGCCGGAATGTGGTGAAGAATGCGGTTGGTCGAACTGCCGTCCTGCAGAAAATCTACGGTAAATTCCTTTTCCCGGAAATACTCCCAGAAGGGTCCGTACCGATCGAACAACTGGTCATCGGCCAGACTCTCCCGGTAGTGGATCGAAAGGCATTCCGTATGGTTCAGGTTTGCCCAGCTGCGGAACAACCGGTCCGAAACGCTATAGGTACTGTGTAGGGTCACATAGGCCTCCAACCCCATCCTCCGGGCAGTTTCCACCAGCGTTTCTCCTTGCCGGATGGCCTCTTGCGTAGTCATTCGGGCCATAAAGTCAAAGATTTCCGCATAGGTGACGTAAACGATAGAGCTTTTTTTCTTCGTCTCGAACGATACGGGAGTATTGGAAATATCGCCTACCGCCTGTACCCCACTTTCCCACAAGCGGCGGTCGGCATCGGCAATGGCCTGACGCTGTACCGCTTCGGGATAGGTAAATTTACTCTCCATGACCCGTTTGACAAATCCGGCCAAACCGGTTCCCGGAGGCAGAGCATCTTTCATGTAGGATAGTTCCAGATGGCTGTGCGTGTTGACAAATCCCGGCACCAGTACCCCGCCGTATGCCTCCACTGAACCGGGACGATTGGGGTCGAACCCGTTTTCTGCGGAAATCGAAATCACTTTCCCCGTCTCATCGAAGGTAACTACCCCGTTGCGAATCGGTTCTCCGGTGACCGGCAATACGTATTGGGCTCCTATCTGTCTCTGCATAACTCATTAATTTTTAGGAAGGTATACCACAAATTTCGTGTCGAAAAATTCTTCCGGGAAAAAATCCGCAATCGGATAAAGGGCGTAAGGTTTTCGGGTAGCTTCCAGCTCTGCATCCAAATCTCCGCCCTTGAGATACAGGATGCCGTTGCTCAGTTCATTTTTTCCGCCGGTGGAGATCTTATTCCATACCCACGACAGGAAGACCGGCATTTGGGTTACCGCCCGGCTGACTACGAAATCAAAAGGTCCCGCCACCGCTTCAGCGCGCCCGTGGACCGTACGCACATGATTCAATGTCAACCGATCCGCCACATCCGCCACCACCTGGATTTTTTTTCCGATCGAATCCACCAACGTAAATTCGGCCTGCGGAAAAAGCACGGACAGGGGAATTCCCGGAAAACCGCCCCCCGTACCGACATCCAGAATCCGGGTTCCCTCTGCGAAAGAAACCACTTTGGCGATCGCCAGGGAGTGCAGGATATGCCGGAGGTACAACTGGTCGATGTCTTTCCGGGACACCAGATTGATTTTGGAGTTCCAGTGCCGGTAAAGCTCGTACATCTCGCGATAATGTTCCTGCTGCCGCTCCGTCAGCGTGTGGAAATATTTGCTGAGGTTTTC
>JAJQAW010000362.1:0-4084 GCA_021203585.1 Rikenellaceae bacterium | reverse complement strand
CTTTTCAGCGATTTCCTCGTAGGAATATTCCTGGATGAACCGCCTGGTGATCATTTGTTTGTAGCGCGGAGCCAGTTTTTCGAGGGTCCGGTCCAACTCTTTGCCGGTTTGGTATTGCATCATCCGTTCTTCCGGGTTGGCCGTATTGACCGGTGGATTGAGTTGCGGTCCCGTCCATCCGAGATTGTCGATCGAAAGCAGATTGTCCTTTTTTTTGCGGGTGTAATCGATGAAGGTATTCCGGGCTATGGCATGAATCCATTGTCCGAAAGGATATCCCGGGTTGTATTTGCGCAGATTGAGAAAAACTTTTATAAAAGTTTCCTGGAGAATATCGTTCGTATCGGATTGATTGTTTCCTGTACGCTGCATGTACAACAGGAACAAATCCTTTTTATAGCGGGCGATCAGCTGTTCGAATGCCGAGGCGTTTTGCTCGAGGGCCATCACCACTAATTGCTGATCCGTTAAATAGTTATATTCCGGTCTTAACTCCATACTCCCTGGCTTGGTCGGATTTTACGTGATAAAGATAGCAAAGTTTCCGAAAAAGGAGATACAAGGTCATGTAAGAAGAAAGCGAAAAGTAAATTCTTCTCGCCCAAGCGTAAACAAATACGGAATATAACATAATATACGGCCAACCACCGCAGTACAAGAATAACTACCGCGGCTATCCATAAAACGGGAACCATCCGGGCGATCAACCAGGCGGCAGCGGCAAAGAACAACACCCGGGAAAAAAGCTCCGTAAAAATACCTGCCCGTACCGAGGCGGGATAGTAGCGGTAGGTATGGCTGTGGTAACGGCGTTCGCTCCACCATCCGGCCAGGCCTCCGAAATAATGCTCCCGGACGGCAGATTGCGGACTCAAAATCACCGCCGTGTTGCGGAGAGTAGCTATTTTCTGGATGAACAGGTCGTTGTCGCCCGTATTGAGCCGCTGATAATTATACCCTTTGTGTTCAAAATACAGGGGCGCAGTGAAGCCCAGGTTGGTTGAAATTCCCCGGTAAACCCTGCCGCGAATTGCCGAGCTGAGGTAGCGGACCGACATCATCAGCCGGGAACACCGAATCAGTTTATTGAAAAATCCCTTGGCGGGTTCGTAATTGGCATAACCGATCACCACCTGAGCGGCCGTAAATCCCTTCGCCATGGTCGGCAGCCATTGGGAGGAAGGGGGATATGCGTAGGATTCGGTAAACAAAATATGGGGAAAACTCGCCGCCTTGATCCCGACCGAAAGAGCCAACTTGCGGCGGCGTTTGTATTTGGTATCCACATTGATGCGGGTCGTTTTCAAATGCGCATAGCGCATAGCGGTTCCTTCGAGCGCTTCGGCGACTTCCGGGCTGCACCCGTAATCGACCACCACCACTTCATAGTCGCGGTAATCCTGCTCCAGCAGCAAGGGCAGCGTCTGCTCCACAAAAGCCATATTGTCTTCCAACACAACCACCACCGAGACCGCAGGCGTATCCCTGCTTACCCGTTGTTTGAAAACGGCTACTTTCCCGTACCGGCCGGGATACCAGATCATTTGAATGATAAATGCGATCAATAAAACCGCTGCGGGAACGATCTCCCAAAGCGTATATCCATAGATTTCGAACTCCACTCGGACCTTCTTTTTGCGGGCAAAGGTAACCTGTTTCCGGAGATAAAGAAAGGAAAAAATGACAAATCCGTTCCACCGAAAATTAATTACCTTTGCTCCATAAAACCAATGCCACCCATGAAACAGTATCTCGACCTGTTGCAGCACATTCAGCAAAACGGCGTCCGGAAAAGCGACCGCACCGGCACCGGCACCCTCAGCGTATTCGGTTATCAGATGCGGTTCGACCTGAGCGAGGGTTTCCCGGTATTGACCACCAAAAAACTGCATCTGCGGTCGATCATCCACGAATTGCTGTGGTTCCTGCGGGGAGATACCAATATCAAATACCTGCACGATCACCAAGTCACGATCTGGGACGAATGGGCCGACCCAGCCGGCGACCTGGGACCCGTATACGGCTATCAATGGCGCAGTTGGCACACGCCGGACGGACGGGTGATCGACCAAATCCGGCAGGTCGAAGAATCCATCCGGACCCATCCGGATTCCCGGCGCCACCTGGTAACGGCCTGGAACCCGGCCGATGTAGATAAAATGGCGCTGCCTCCTTGCCACGCCATGTTTCAGTTCTATGTGGCCGAGGGGAAACTATCCTGCCAGCTGTATCAGCGCAGCGCGGATGTTTTCCTGGGAGTACCCTTTAACATCGCCTCGTACGCCCTGCTGACAATGATGATGGCGCAAGTCACCGGTCTCCGGCCGGGAGAATTCATCCACACCCTCGGCGACGCCCACCTTTACCTCAACCACCTCGAACAAGTCGATACGCAATTGGCACGGGAACCCCGCCGATTACCGGTGATGGAAATCAATCCGAACATTCAATCCATTTTCGATTTCAAATTCGAAGATTTTCACCTCATCGGTTACGACCCTCATCCGGGAATTAAGGCGCCAATAGCGGTGTAGGGGGTATGGAATTCGTTACCGGAGCCATTTTGAACACCGAATTCGACAGCCGATTTACGGCCTGAAAATGCCCGAAATAGGAGATGGCCTACACCGAACCAAACCAACGAACGGGAACTCGATGCGAGTTCCCGTTCGTTGGTTTGGTTCGGTGAGTACCGTTTAAGCCAGAAAACTGAGCAGTACGCCGGCGGCCACCGCACTACCGATCACACCGGCTACATTGGGCCCCATCGCGTGCATGAGCAGGTAATTGGTCCGGTCGTATTTCAGCCCCTGATTCTGCGAAACCCGGGCGGCAGTCGGAACGGCCGAAACGCCTGCGCTGCCGATGAGCGGATTGATCTTATTTCCTTGTTTGAGGAATACGTTGAGGAACTTCACGAACAAGATACCCGCGCAAGTCGCAATCGCAAAGGCACACGCTCCGAGGAAGAAAATACCGACGGATTTAAACGTCAGGAAAGTCGTCGCCTGGGTCGAAGCCCCGACGGTCAGACCGAGCAGGATGGTTACGATATCGATCATCGGGCCTTTGGCCGTATCCGCCAACCGTTTGGTTACTCCGCTTTCTTTCAAAAGGTTACCCAAGAACAGCATGCCTAACAAGGGCACGACCATCGGAACCAGGAAGCAGGTAAGCAATACGCCGATAATCGGAAACATGATCTTTTCATTCTGCGATACCGGACGCGGCGGTTTCATGCGGATCACGCGTTCTTTTTTGGTGGTCAGCAAGCGCATGAGCGGCGGTTGAATCAGCGGAACCATAGCCATGTAAGAGTAAGCCGACACGGCGATAGCCCCCAGCAGATCCGGAGCCAGTTTAGAGGTGACGAAAATCGCCGTGGGACCGTCTGCTCCCCCGATGATACCGATAGCTCCGGATTCGGCTCCGGTATACCCAAGGGCCAGTGCAATGGCGTAAGCGGCGAAAATCCCGAATTGGGCGGCAGCCCCGACGGTCATCAATTTCGGATTGGAGATCAGGGCCGAAAAATCGGTCATCGCCCCGATCCCTAAGAAGATGAGGGGGGGATAAACGCCTTTCAATACCCCGAAATAGAGGTAGTTCAGTACCGTACCGTCTTCATAAATACCGACTTCCGTGCCGGGAACGAACGGAATGTTACCCAGAATAATCCCGAATCCGATCGGCAGGAGCAGCATCGGCTCCCATTTGAACCGTATGGCCAGAAAGATAAAGCAAATCCCGACCAGGATCATCACCAGGTAAGGGAAGGTCACCTGGGCAAACCCCGTGCTCCCCAAAAACTGAACGATATTATCGCCCAGAAAACTTAAAAATCCTTGAGATTCCAAGTACCACATAGCCTTATCCGATTGTCATGATTACATCCCCTTCCAATACCGAATCGCCTTTTTCGACTTTGATTTCGCGGACGATGCCTTCGCGGTCGGAATCGATGTTGTTTTCCATTTTCATCGCCTCCAAAACAAACAAGCGTTGTCCTACTTTCACAGTTTCCCCGACTTTTACATCGATCGAAAGAATGACTCCCGGCAGCGGTGCTTTCATGGCGTTGGCC
>JAJQAW010000144.1 GCA_021203585.1 Rikenellaceae bacterium | reverse complement strand
ATTTTGCGGCCTTGGTCAATGCGGACCGGGTAGACGGTTTTACCATTTCCGGCACCGGAACCATCGACGGCAACGGACTGCGCTACTGGAAATCGTTTTGGCAACGGCGCCGGGTCATCCCCAAATGCACCAACATGGACGAACTTCGGCCGCGGCTGGTGTACATTTCGAACAGCAAAGACGTGCAGATTTCGGGAGTAAAGCTGGTCAATTCTCCCTTTTGGACGACCCATATTTACAAATGCGAGCGTGTCAAATACCTGAACGTCCGCATCACCTCTCCGCATGCTCCGGTGAAAGCCCCGAGTACGGATGCGATCGATATCGATGCCTGCAAAAACGTCCTGATCAAAGGGTGCTACATGGCGGTAAACGATGATGCGGTGGCACTCAAAGGCGGCAAGGGACCGACCGCGGATCAGGACCCCAATAACGGAGGAAATGAAAACATTATCATCGAGGATTGCACCTTCGGGTTTTGTCACGGCGTGCTGACTTGCGGCAGCGAGTCGATATTCAATCGGAATATTATTGTGCGCCGTTGTGAAATTGTGGACCGGGCGCAGCGGCTGCTGTGGTTAAAAATGCGTACCGATACCCCGCAAAATTACCAGTACATCCTGGTAGAGGATATCAAAGGAAAAGCGGGACATTTTCTGTTCATCAAACCCTGGTCGCAATTTTTCGATCTGAAAGGTGCCGAGGTACCGCCGAAATCCTATTCGAGCCACGTTACGATGCGCAACATCGATTTCGAATGTGAATCGCTGTTCAGCGTTTCCCATTCCGACCAATACGAATTGACCGAATTTACCCTGGAGAATCTCAATATCCGGGCGGAAAATCCGATCATCCATACGGACTACATCCAAAATTTCACCCTAAACCAAGTGGTAATCAACGGTAAAAAGGAGTTTTAAATACTGTGCAACCGTAAATTTCAGACCGTTTCATCGCGTGGAAACGGTCTGAATTTCATTCCGGGAAATCACCACCAGGTGATTTTCCCATCCTCGTACGTAAAAATTCTTTCCTGGACTCCTTTTTGTCGATTGCGAAGCCAATAGAGGGCTCCGGCAGGTATCTGTGCGAATTCGAGTTCAAAATCGGCCGTTTCTTTTTTGCCGTAGGAAATCCATCTCCCGCCGCGATTCACAAACAATTCGTATTCTTGGTCCGGAAAAAGATTATTCCCATCGTTCCGAGCGAAGATATAAATATCTTTTAGGCTTCGTGGTTGCTGTAAATCCACGATCAGCGAATCTCCGATCGATCCGTACGTCAAGGGGTCTTTATCGAACAGGGGATGAAGGGGTTGATCGGGATCCGTCGGAAGAATATCGATCGGTCGGTTGCCCTCGTCCATAAGAAAAATTTCTGCCACGGTCTGGTGAATGCTTTTGAACTTGAGGTACCGGTAAGTTCCACAAACCCGAGCATGGTAATATTCGTAGTGGCTCACGCTGTCGCAAACAAAAAGGGGTTCCGCTCCGGTAAAATCCGGACTCATGGAACCCTCTCCGGAAATTCCGACCAATTCAGTACTTCGCCGCAGGTAATGCGATGTAAAAGGGTATTTACGAGTCAATGCAACGGTTTGGAATTCCTGTGCGGAGGGTGTCAAGGGAATGGTTCGGCCATGGGCATCGAAAATAAAAGGATCGCCGATCTGTTCGAGTTCCTCTCCCGTAAACATCCCTAAACAATACACATGATTGACTGCAACCTGTTCAAAGCGAATTTCCTTCGAAATTCTCTGGCGGGCCACAGGCAGCCACTCCAAATTACAAAAGGCGCAGAGGTAAATATTTTTATTGACGGAATTGTTCTTGAACGGCCTGCAAATCAGCTCTGCGGTTCGGACAAATTCGGCAGTGACGTCTTTTAAAAAGGGATGGTTCAGATCTTCCAGTATATATTCTCCAGCGGCCCGGTATATTTTGCCTTGGTGAGAAAAGGTTCTTCGATATACTTTAGCCGGTTTACGGTTATTTTCGAATTCCAGTTTATTGTACCAGCAGGGATCGATCTTGTCGGCAGTCATGTGGACACCGTTTCGGTTTGCGTAATAAAATAGGGTTTGCGCGAAAGGAATTCCCATCGCTCGGTTTCTGACCAAATCCACCAGCGAATAGTGATGGCAGGTCGGCTGGAAGGGATGGATGATAATATTGTTGTAAAAGGGTATGGGTGGTAAAGTTGTTTATATGTTCGAATGGAACCAGAAAATCAAAATCACTATATTCGAGGACCAGATTGGGTATTTTCGACCAACCTTCCAAAGCGCCGGCCAGTAAAGTCAACGAATCCCAGCGATGCTGCAACGGTTCGTGCAAGATTCGATAGGGTAAAACATATTCGAAAAAGTCTTCCTGCGAGACCATGGGTAACCACGTTAAGCGCTCCCGCAACCCGAACACATGGTCGATGTGAGCGATTAAAAATTCAGCCGTAACCGTTTCAATATCGGGTAAAGCGGTTAATTGATCTCCGTAGACCATTTGTAATTCATTGCTCAGCGATACCATGGCGCTGAGTTTGGATAAATAACCGGCTCCGGATTTGTGGAGCTGATTTTCCACATGTTGAAACCGATGATCGGTCAAAGAAAAATGCCCGGGCATGTAAGCGATTAAAAACCGGGCGGCTTGAAGCTTCAAACTATCGGAAGAATCCATCGAGTAATGCCGGAGAACTTTTACCAACTCCTTTCTATTTTCACCCGCCTGGTTCAAAGCCCACGGCAGGGTGCCCTCTTTTTGGTTCCGGCATCCGGATGCAGTGATAAATAACGCCGACCACAGCACAGACAAGCAGAAAAGCGCTATCGATGGATTTTTCATGGATTGAAATTTTGCGGATTCAGCGCAGATGACCGCGCCGGCTCATGGGTTAATGTTTTGGACAAGATACAACTTATTTTATTAGAAAAATTAAATTTCTTTTTATAAAGAATTTGTTTTTTTCAATTTTTTTATTCTCCTTGTGAAAAGTTTTTCAACCCTTTTATTAACCTGAACGTATTAAAAAATGAAAAAAAGAATTCTATTCCCTTTTGTTCTGCTGTTGCTTTTAATCGGCGGAATATTTTCCTGCAATCATCAGGAAGCAGAAGAGTTTCAATCGCAAGGATTAGACAAAATCCTGGCACATCCGGAATACCTGGAACATTAAGAAGCGGTCTTAACCGCGTATGGGGAGATCATTCGGCACTTCAAAACCATGACCCCCGAGCAATTCGAAGAACTCGGCAAACTATTGATGTTGGTTCAGGAAAATCCGGAAAAGTACAACGCCATGTTGGAGGCGAAGTTAAAAACGATGTTCGGCGATCAGTATGAACGAATCGCGTCCAACCTGGAAGCAAATTCCCTGAAAGACGAGGCGATGGCCCGTAAATTAAATTTTTCTTCCCTCAGCCCACAAGAACGTGAAAATTTATATAGCCGCTTGTCCTATAAATTAAACATCCTGACCGGAGATGCCGCTTTTTCGCCCATCACACGTTACAATAGCGCCGAAGATAAACAAGAAGAAGACAAGTAGGTTTTATGGAGTAGATGCATCTCCGCTTGTCAATCCACAGCAAGAAGCCAGGAAAGCAAGGCATGGGCCGCTCATCTGGCCGCTTGCGTACTGGCGGGAGTATCTTGCACTTCGGGCATTGGAGCTGCTATTGGTATCGGAAGCGCTATCTATTCGCTCTATTAGTATTATTCCCGATTGGAAGAAATCGACTACCTCTACGCCTCGTGCACCCGGGATTGCGCCTACACCTATGGCTACAATGGCCCTGTACCTGGATGGCAATGAAAAAATTGATTCGGATGGCTTGGCTTACATTAATTAGCCTGGCGGCCTTAGGCTTTTTGTATTATTTATTTTGCGACATGAATAGTCCACATTCTATTTTTCGATTGGATAAAGGATGGACCCGTTACATGAGCCTTCTCTTACCATGGATTTTATCGGGCACCGTAAGCTGACAACTGATGAAGAATAAAAACCTGCATACCAGTGTGAAAGTGGTTATTTCAGCCCTTCTGTTATTGTGGTGCGGGCTTCATGTGTACGTTTTTTTTAAATTTCTTTAAAATAGAGCCCGGAAATCCGGGCTTTAACCCTATACCTGATGAATGTCTGGAAACGGGTACGTCCCGTACTATTCTGTGTGCCGGTAATTTTTTCCTGCCGGACAATTCCTGCCCATTTCGAAACTCAGGAATACCGTATCCTTCAGGAAATACTACAGCCGGGTGATACCCGCACTAAAGTTTTATTTCTTACCTCCAGCGATGAAGTCCTGCCGGATTGGGATTGGCTGGCCGGACGGAACCCGGAATCCATCGTTTACCTACCCGATTCCGAACAAGAAGCGCACCTACGAAAAATTATACACAGCGACCAACGGCCGTTGTATGTGTTTATAGAAGCAGAAGAGATCGTGGAGGTGGTCCAATACGAAAAACCGGAAAAAGGAACCCCACCGATCATCCGACAGCATCCCCTGGCGGAACTGACTCGGTTATCCGTCGATTCCCTGGAGATGCTCCGGGAAATGAACCGTACCCTAAAATTGGAACTGCTGCTGGAACAAGGAAAATTGACTCGTGAGTCTTATCTCGCTATTTACGGCGATTTGGAAACCGAACTTTTTTATCCTCAGTTCCTTTTTCATCGATATTTTGAACCGGATTCCGTACTCCGAACGATCCGATTCCAGGAGTTATGGGAAAAAGCGACCGACTTGGAGCACCGGCTCTATCCCTCCGAAATGCTGGAAATATTTTCCAGCATTCCCTTCGAGCATACGGAAAGTCAACTTGTCTTCGATTTCCTAACTTTTGAATTAACCGGAGCGAAAGTGGGAGAAAAAAGGTGGTGGAATATCCCTTTCTCCATACGGGCGCCGAACCGGTAATCATTCAATCGGTGGAAACCAGTTGCGGATGTACGGTAGCTCGATGGCCGACTCATCCGATATTACCGGGAATCCAGGAAAAAATTACGATCCATTACACCGGAGAGGTTCCGGGGGTGTTCCATAAACGCGTTTTCATCCGCACCAGCGAACAAAAGTTAATTACCCTAACGATCCGTGGAAATATCCTGGAATAAATCTCAGCCCATAACACCGTTTTTGCCGATCCTCTGGGGTGCGGTTTTTTACTCCGAGTGTGTTTGCCGAACGGTACGTACAAGGACCCACTTTTTTTGTCGTCGGGAGCTTGTTCGTTCTCTTATTCCGGGTAACGGTTAAACATGGTTTTTCTATTCATTTTTCCCTTCCGGCTCTCCTTACGGCCGGATTGACTGTCGCCCTGTGGATCTATACCTGGTTGGCGGACGTGTATACGGATTACCATTATCTCTTCTTTTCTCTGGCCTGCTTCTTTTTATGGGCCGATAACCGAAAAGTTCCCTCGTCGGCGCACCACCGAAACTCGGTATGGCTGATAATCACCGCTGTTTTGGAATGCGGATGGGCCTGGTATCAGTATTTCCGCAATTCCGATCCGCAAATGAGGTACACGGTAATGACCGGATCGTTCGAAAATACGATCGCCTTAGTGGTGTTTCTTGTCCTTACCGTGCCCTTTCTTTTTGCTGTGATGCGGTCCGGAACGGTCCGGTGGATGACATATACGATGGCCGGTCTTTTAGCCGTTATCTCTTTGACCGTGATTTTCACCGGTTCCCGTACCGGCATCCTGGCGCTGATTTTGGTTGTGTCGTATCTCTCTGGTAAAACCATTCCGATCCTGATGACAGCCACGAAAAAGTATCGATGGGCTTGGATCGGTCTGATCCTCCTCACAGCAGTAACTCTGATGACCTGGAAACGTGATTCGGCCTTCGGACGAATTTTAACGTGGAAGGTCACTGCCGAAATGATCCGGAAAAAACCCTTGCTTGGACATGGATTGGAAGCATTTAAAAAACATTATATGGTATACCAGGCCCATTATCTAAAAACAAAAGGGAACCCGAATGATGTTAAAATTGCAGATAATTTAAACCATCCGTTTAACGAATACCTCAAGATCGTAGCCGAGTGCGGATTTGTGATCGCTCTTTTGTTAGCCGGTATGATTTTTTTCCATTTCAAACATGCGGATCGAAGCGGTGAAGATCAAATTACCTGTCGTTCAATTCTTCTTATTATCGGTATTTGCAGTATTTTTTCCTATCCGTTGAGATATCCCCTTACCTGGCTCGCTTTGGGATATTCTCTCAGTCGCCTCTCCCGGCGGCGGCTGTGGCGAACCCGGCTTTCACCGGCAGTGGTTATCCCGGTTTTTATCCTCCTGGGCAGCGCCATTTTCTTGCGGATCATCCTGGATTATCGATGGAACGAATGCGGTAAGCGGTCGGTTCAAGGAGATTTTTCGGAAGAACTCATCCAGAATTTCGAAAAGCTTTATCGGTGGGATCGACGTAACCCGTACCATCTGTACAATTATGCAGCCACTCTGTACTATGCGGAAAAACATGAAGCCAGTTTGTCTGTGATCGAACAGGCAGAAGGTCATCTACGGGATTATAATC
>JAJQAW010000278.1:6155-6602 GCA_021203585.1 Rikenellaceae bacterium | reverse complement strand
ACCAAGGGTTGGAAAAAGGAATTGGCGCATCCGGTTTTTCGGCATTTGCTGTCGCCGAGCGAGCATTCCGGTGTTTGCGCCCTTCAGACGCTACGTTTCAATAGTCGGGTCCCCAGCAAACATTCCGTGCAGCGCCCGGCCAGACAATATTCGGTCCTCAATTGAATCAGGGCCTGCGAGGCCAGAGCATGTTCGATCCGGACTCCGTGTATTCGCCACCCTTCGGTATGGCGATTTTTTTCGGGTTTGGTTCGGTAAAGCAAATCCACCGCTCGTTCTTCCAATTCCGGTCGTCCTTCCACACGGCCGTAGGCAAAAAGAATCGGCGCAATCAGGTTGATCATTAGAATATCCAGAGCGACCTCTCCGACCGTTTGTTGTTTTCTTTCGGTCCGCGCGGCGAAAGTAAAGCTTCTTTTCCAGTACTCGGGCAACCCTACCTGAAAC
>JAJQAW010000278.1:2587-6145 GCA_021203585.1 Rikenellaceae bacterium | reverse complement strand
ATCATTGATCATACTGGCCAGTTGAGCCAGACGTTTGGGTACGAAATTATAGGGCCGGATTCCCTTGTCGCTCCATTGGCAATAAGTCATCACCCGCAACTGATGGCGATGGCGCAGCATTTCGAATCTGCGGGTCAATTCCGTTTTATACTCATCGTAGAGCGATGAATCGAGTAAACCGGCCACCCCGAAAAGCATAGCCTCGATATTCTCCACCTCTCCCCGTTCCTAACACAATTTGGCATAGGGTACACTTCGGGCCAGGGACATGTAAATTTCTTTATTTTTGCCCAAGCCCATCGAGCGGAACAACAGGATATGAAAGGTTTCGTACCAATTTTTTTCCGCCACCGCGTAAATGGCCATGACATCCTTGAATTTCCGTTCCAAGCGATCCACCATCAACCGGGTCAGGGCTGTTGTGAGTTCAATTTCATTCATTTGACGGGCCATGTGGTACCCGCAGGCGAATGTATCCGCTCCCAACCGAACCGTCCGATAAGCCCGAAGAAGGCGCTCGGGAATGGGAAGACAAAGCGATAAGACCAACGAGTCGTCCACTTTCCGTACGATCCGATCGTCCTCCCCAACCACATGGAGAATCACAGAATCGTAAGAGGCATCGTAATTCCGTTTATAATATCCCCAGTCGGAAGATTTCCGGTGCACGGCCACCGCTCCTACATAACAGGTCTGTCCGATGCGAATCTGCGCGTCGACAAAGGGAGGACCTTCTCCGGAGTTTCTCCGGCCCGGATCGATCACTTCCACCGGTTCCCCATTGCGGGTGAACAATTCCGATTTTTCCCACAAACGGTGTTGCCAAACAAAAACCAGCAGGGAATCTGCCGTCACACTTTTTACCATACTCCCATTTCAATTTTTCCCATAAATATAATCAAAAAACGGCATAAACAGTCCTGTTTATGCCGTTTTCGGTCAGACTTCGGATTTCTCCGAGCGGGCGGTTATTTTTCCATGCGGAACCAATCGACGTCCAGCCATCCCCCATAACCGTTTCCACGGGGAACGGTTGCAAAATAGCCTACTTTGGCACCGACCCACGTTCCCTCGCGGGCGATGAATTCCTGCCCCAGGTCCGCATACCGGCGGCCGTTCTCGCTGAAAGAGAAAGTACACTGATTACCTCCTCGGACCGTTACTTTCAGATAAAACGTGTCGCCGTCGATTTTTTGGCGAGCATGGATCACTTCTTTGCCGTTGCGATCGGCATTTTTACACTCCACCTGCAGGATCTCCAGCCCGTCCGGGGTTTTTTCCAGGGCCAGCATGCCATACGAGCGTCCGAAAACGATAAATCCGGTCCGTTCGCCGACCACTTCCGGTTTAAAGGTAACCTTGGTCACCGCTGTAAAATCCGGAGCCGGAAATTTTTGAAGCAGCATATTCGGCACATCCGTCAGGTTACCGTACACCCTTTCTTCCGGTTCGAAGATGGAAAACAGGCGCATGTAGCCTTTATCACCGGCAAAGTAGGCCCAAATCGGTTGGTAATTAGCCTGCCATTGCCATTGGAGCCCGAGGGTCATTCCGTCGAACTCATCGTCTTCTTGCGGAGTTTGAACAGGGTATGTCACTCCAACATCGGGTTTTTTGTGGGTCACCACCGGCTCTCCGCAACCGGTTCCGTTTTTATCGATCCCGGCTACCGGCCATCCGTTTACCCAGTTCATCGGTTGCAGGTGCACGATACGGCCGACCGTACCGACATCCTGGAAATGGTAAAACCAATGTTCGCCGGAAGGAGTATCCACCCAGGCTCCTTGATGAGGACCGTTGAAGGGTGCGTCTCCCTGAGCCAGAATTTTCCTCGCCTCGTAGGGACCGTAGACCTCCTTACTGCGCATGGCAAGTTGCCAACCGGGTTTAACCCCGCCCGCCGGAGCAAAGATCCAGTAATAACCGTCGTGTTTGTGGAATTTCGCTCCTTCCACCGTATCGTTTCCTTCATGTCCGTCAAATACCAGGCGACTCTCGGTAATCGCCCGGGTACCGTCCGGCGTCATCTCGAATACGGCCAACAAACTTTTCACGCCCGCCCGGCTTCCGGCATAGGCATGTACCACATAAGCTCGACCGTCATCGTCCCAAAGCGGACAAGCGTCGATCAACCCTTTCCCCGCTTTGACCAGTACCGGATCGCTCCAGCGGCCGCGTGGATCATCGGTTTTTACCATGTAGATTCCGAAATCCGGATCGCCCCAGTAAATATAAAACTCCTGGTTGTGGTATCGAATAGCCGGCGCCCATACTCCCCCCCCGGGTTGCGGCACATCGAACACTTCCCGTGGAACCAACCGGGGCAAGGCATGATTGACGATCGTCCAATTGACCATATCCCTGGAATGCAGAATGGGCAAACCCGGAGAATGGACGAAGCTGGAAGCCGTCATCCAATAATCCTCACCGGCCCGACACACGTCCGGATCGGAATAATCGGCATAAATAATGGGATTGGTATAGGTTCCGTCGCCGTTATCGGCCACCCAAACCCTGGAGACATAATTGTTTTGTGCGGTTGCCGTCAGAGAGAAGACGCTCCACAGCAAGAGGAATGCGGTTTGTTTTTTCATTGTTTTCCGTTATTTGGGTTAGTGATTGTCCTAAGGTTTCAAAAAATAAAAAAGATTTCCCGGAATAGGAAATCGGATGCCGCCGGTACGCTAAGCGGACATATAAAACCTTGAGATCCAAAATATTAGACAATCCAAACCAACGATCCCGCTCACGCCAAACCCACTGCCCGTGCATGAAACCCTGCCGACCGGCCGGACCGAGTTGCGCCGGGCCGGATTGCCGGCAATCGGCGGCTACCGGGGTTTGATTCCGCCCTGGTCCGGATCCGATCCCGCCGGAACGGGCCGGTGCTTTGCTGCCGGAGGATCGAACAATTCATGAAATTTTACCGGTAAACCGGAAGTTAAGGCCAACTGTTCACCGGTACAAGGGTGAATGAAAGCCAGACTTCCCGCATGCAAGGCCACGCGCCCCACCGGGTTGGTTTGCGCCCCGTATTTTTTATCACCCGCAATGGGATGGCCGAGGGATTCCAATTGAGCCCGTATCTGGTTTTTACGTCCTGTTTCCAGGCCGATTTCCAATAGCGCGTAATCCTGGTTCCGCTTGAGCATTCGATAATGCAGAATCGCTTCTTTACCCTGCTCCGGTGTCGTTGCATAGACTTTAAACGCCTTATTTTCGGCCAAGTAGCTGGTAACCGTATCCTCGGCTTTTCCCGGTACGCCCTCTACCACCGCATAATATTTTCTCCGGGTTACCGTTTCGTTCCAGCGGCTCTGCATGCGCTGCTGGATTTCCTGGCTTTTGGCAAACATCATCAGACCGGAAGTTTCGCGGTCCAGCCGATGCAGCACAAAAATACGGTTGCGCGGATCTTCCTGCTTGACATACTCACTGAGAATATGATAGGCCGTTTTACCGACTATTTTATCGGTGGCAATGGAAAGCAGTCCATATTTTTTATCGATCACGATCAACGCCTGGTCTTCGTAAATGATCCGCATCATCGCATGCCGA
>JAJQAW010000278.1:0-2577 GCA_021203585.1 Rikenellaceae bacterium | reverse complement strand
TTTTCAAGCACAAGACGGCATCCGCCATTCCTCTACGTCTCGTGCGCTCGGGATGTGTATAAGAGACCGAGCCACGCCCGCTCTTCGTAAATGATCCGCATCATCGCATGCCGAAATTCGGGCCTGCCTTTTTCCGCGCTTATCTCTACCCGGTCGCCCGGCTTCAACCGCCGGTCGAATTGGGTGGTTACGACATGGTTAACCGAAACCTGCCGACGTGTCAGATAGGATTTAACCGTGGTACGGCTTTTATCCGGCAGAGCCGTAAACAGAAATTCCAGCAATCGGGCCGTTTCGTCGACCTGAAAAATCATCTTCTTCATCCTTCGGTGATGCCAATGAGTGAGGTAGGCTTACTCGTGGAGCGCCTGTTGAATATCCCGGTAAAGCTCCTCCACCTCCTCCAGCCCCACCGAAATTCGAATGGTCGTATCCCGTACATCCATCTGACGGCGTACTTGCTCGGTAAAGGTGCCGAAAATCGTACTGGCCGGATGAATCGCCAGGGATTTGTTGTCGAATAAGTTCGTAGCCCGGCGGATCAATCGAAGCCGGTTCAGGAAGCGGAAGGAGTCCGCTTTGCTGGCTAAATCGAAGGTAAACATGGGCCCCGGATAATCACCGAATTGAGCCTGGCTCAGTTCGAAATAGGGATGTTCGTGTAACCCCGGATAATGAACGGCAACCACCCCCGGCAAACTGCCTACCCGGCGGGCCAGTTCCCGGCACGAACGTGAAGCACGCCGGTAGCGGATGGCCAGGGTCTCCAGTCCCTGAATCTGCATAAAAGCCGTATGCGGAGTCATGCCGGCCCCTAAATTCCGGTGTATTTCGCGGCGGATTTTCAGCGCGAACGCCGACCCGCCGGGTTGTCCGGCCAGGACGGATAATTTACCGGAATGCGACCAATCGAAGGTATTGTAATCGATAATCACACCGCCCAGTGAGTTGGCTCCCCCGGAAACATATTTAGTGGTCGATACGATTTCGATATCCACTCCGAACTTCTTGGCCCGGAATTCGGTAAAAGGTACGATCGTCGTATCGGCCATGAGCGGTACTCCGTTTTTCCGACAGAGGGCGGAGAGTCCTTTTAAATCCGCCACTTCCGTCTGGGGATTGGTGATCACTTCCAGAAAAAGGGCACACGTATTCCGATCCAGATTTTTCTCGACCTCCGCAAGATTCGTCAAATCGCAAAAACGGGCCTCCACGCCGAAGCTGCTCAACGTATAAGCCAGGAAAGAGTAGGTATTACCGAACAAATGCGGCGACGTAACGATATTACTTCCGGCCGAAGCCACTGCGAACAACGCGTTGGTGATGGCCGACATGCCCGAATTAAAGGCAATAACTTCCGCCGCGCCCGTAGCCCGGGCGATCCGCCGTTCGAAATGCATTACCGTCGGATTGGAGATGCGGGAGTAGACCGGATCGGCGTTTTGTCCGGTAAAAGCCGGCTCCATCGATTCGGCCGTAGGGAATTCATAAGCGGCCGTCAGATAAACCGGCATATTCAAAGCCCCATAGGGATCCGGTTCAGGGTATGGGGTATGTAATAAAGTTTCTTCGTTCATGGTATGATTCATTAAAAATCCGGGCTGCAGGAAGCCGGACTATGGGTTACAAACATCCCCAAAAGAAGATCCGGCCCTGCTCGAGCACGTGCACCGTTCGTTTATGGGTGTCAGGGTTCATCGATGCGGTCCATTAATAGGATTTGGCAAACAACACCCGTCTGTAGGAGGGTTTTCCCGAAATCAGATCCACACCCTCTTCGTATGGGGCATCCACCGGTATGCAACGGATCGTAGCCTTCGTCTCATTTTTGATCCGCTCCTCGGTTTCCGCCGTACCATCCCAGTGAGCCAGCAAGAATCCTCCTTTTTCTTCTAATACCGCTTTGAATTCTTCGTAAGTATCGACCGATGTGGTATGTTCTTCTCTGGATTGGAGCGCTTTCTGGAAAATATTTTGCTGTATGGCCTCCAGCAGGTTTTTCACGTAATCGGCCAACCCTTCCAGCGGACGAACCTCTTTGGTTAGGGTATCTCTGCGAGCGACTTCGACCGTACCGTTGTCATAATCCCGGGGACCGATAACCAGCCGCACCGGAACACCCTTGAGTTCATATTCGGCGAATTTAAATCCCGAGCGCACATTGTCGCGGTCGTCCACCTTCACGCTGACGCCCATCGCTTTCAATTCACCGGCGATCGCCTCCAGCCGCTCGGTAATCTGCCTCAACTGTTCTTCTCCTTTGTAAATCGGCACCAATACTACCTGAATCGGAGCCAGCTTGGGAGGCAACACCAAACCGTTGTTGTCCGAGTGGGCCATAATCAAGGCCCCCATTAGCCGGGTTGATACGCCCCAGGAGGTCGCCCACACGTATTCCAATTGCCCCTCTTTGTTGGTAAATTGTACGTCGAACGCTTTGGCGAAATTTTGTCCCAGAAAATGAGAAGTTCCCGACTGCAGGGCTTTCCCGTCCTGCATCAACGCCTCGATAGTGAGCGTATCCTCAGCGCCGGCAAAGCGTTCGCTTTCCGATTTATGGCCCACCACTACCGGCAC
>JAJQAW010000003.1 GCA_021203585.1 Rikenellaceae bacterium | reverse complement strand
CCAGGACAACAAGATAAACCGAAGGCAATGCCCCATTCCGCCCAGGATTCCGGCGACGGGAATAGCTTTTAGCGGAGTTTCAAACAAAAAAGCAAACCCGGCGGCCACGAAAAAACTCAACAACGCGTCCTGCAAAACTTCCAGCACCATCTCAATAGTAATTTATCCCGATCAGGGTCATGCAAACAAACATACCGACGGCGATACAAAACAATACCGCACTTCCGAACACTCCGCGGGCGATACCCGGCGGATAATAACCTTCTACCAGATCGATCACACAGTTAATCAGCGGAATACCGGGCACCAGATACAACACGGTTGTGGCCACAGCTGCTTCCGGCCGAAGTCCCAGACCCAAAACTGCATCCAGAGAAGAGATGGCCGTACTGACTAATGAAGCGAACAGCACTCCCATGAGCAGGTTAAAGCCTGCTTTATTCATCGTTTGCCGCAACAGCAATCCTGCAAAAGCACCGCTTCCGGCAAAAACGGCATCTACCGTATTTCCGCCGTTGAGAAAACACAGGCACCCGCAGGCAATACCCACCATCGCACGGACAGCCCACGGGTTATAGCGCGGCGTAAGGCGGATGCGCTCCACTCCTTCCTGCAGTTCCTCGAAAGAAAGACTTCCTTCATAAAAACTCCAGCTCAAATGACTGATTCGGGTGACGATTCCGAAATGGATGCCGTGGTGGTGCACTCTTTTTAATCCGGTAGCCGTTCGTCCCGGATCGTTCCGATCGGTTGCCGAGACTGTAATGGCCGTAAAAGACATTAACAGGTCGGTACAATAGCCGGCCCGTTCAGCGATGCGCTGGATATTCCGTTCGATGCGGTTGCAATGAGCTCCGGACTCCATCAACAAGGTACTGATAGCCAGCACCACATGTACATAATCCTGAATCTCTGCCGCCACCCTTTCCGGCTGCGACGGAGAAGCTGCAACGAGTATAGAAGCCGGTTGTGTATGATCGGATCGATTCATCGAGATTAAGCGGATGTGTTTAGGAGACAACAAAAAACGAGCCTCTTTCAAAGCCCGTCTTCATTTCCCATTAAAAATCGTCTTCGTAAAAGTCGTCGCCCTGGACATCGAAAAAATCGTCCATCGCCTCATCAAAAAGGGAGTTCAATCCCTCCCGAGCAGAAGATTCATCGAATTGGAGCGGAGGTTCACCCGCTTTCTGATCGACACGGGGATAATCCGTTCCCAGTTCAGATACTACGGTACCTATCAACTCCAGGAACAGACCTCGATCATGCAACTGATCGAACACATAAATCAGCCGATCGTGGTTTTTACGCAAGATTTGCCCCAAAGCGACTTGTTCCATCGGAATCGGAGCCCCGGGCTCCCGACCGTTTCCCATATCCATCAGGGTAAATTCCTGCAATTGTTCCCAGCGTTCATTGGAGCAGAAAAAAGAAGACATATTCATCGCGTCGTAGTTCAGATCGGAACAAATAAATCGATGGAAATCCAGCAGCGTCATATCGTACGGCAATTGATAATCCCTGAAAAAACCATCGTTCTCATCGCAGATCATGCGCAGTTTGAAAATCATCGACATAGCGGTTGTATCCTTTTAAATCCGTTCCAAAGATAAACATTCCTTCACAAAAAAACTCCATTTCCCGCTCTAACCGGATACCGCGTCTTTTTTTTCGGCAGCTGTATGGCATACCGAAAAGGACGGGAATATCCTGAAATCCGGAAGGACGGACGAGGAGTTTCTTCTCTATTTTTTTACCTTTACCATCAAAACAAAAAAGCATGACCATATTCAAAGAACTGGCCCCATCCGCAGTCTGGAAATATTTCGCTCAAATCCTCCGAATTCCCCGTCCTTCCGGTCAGGAAGAACAAATACTGGCTTACCTGGAAGAATTCGCCCGGAGGCATACCTTGGAGTTCCAACGGGATCGGACCGGAAATATCGTAATCCGCAAACCGGCCTCTGCCGGAATGGAACAAGCCCCGGGAGTTATTTTACAAAGCCATGTGGATATGGTTTGTGAAAAGAATAGCGGCACAGCTTTCGAATTCACCCGTGACCCGATCCAGGCGTATGTAGAGGAAGATTGGGTACGGGCCCGTCACACCACTTTGGGAGCGGACGACGGCATTGGAATAGCCGCGGCCCTGGCCGTTTTGACCGACCAAACATTGGTACACGGTCCGCTGGAAGCCCTTTTTACCGTGGACGAAGAACGAGGCCTCACCGGAGCCTTCGGATTATCGGAAGATATGCTCCGGGGAAAATATTTGATCAATCTGGATTCGGAAGACGAAGGAGAAATTTTTATCGGATGCGCGGGCGGAATCGACACGGTGGCTCTTTTCAGCTTCTCTTCCGAAGCCATCGAACCCGAAGCAAAAGGATACCGAATCACTCTACAGGGTCTTTGCGGGGGGCATTCCGGGGATGATATCGATAAAGGGTTAGGAAATTCCAATAAAATCCTCATTCGTTTTTTACTGCATGGGAGCCGCACGCTGGGATTGCGGCTATCTCTTTTTGAAGGAGGAAATCTGCACAATGCCATTCCTCGCGAAGCAGAAGCAGTGTTTACCGTTCCTGCCGATCAGGTTCCCGCGCTGCGGACCGAGTGGCAACGGTTTACCGAAGCAATCCGAGAGGAATTTAAATATACGGAGAAGCATATCCGTTTCACCCTTCAGGAGGCCATGCCGCACCGTGTAATGGATCGAGATACCCAAACCCGGTTGTTGCTTGGCCTGCAAAGCGTAGCCAACGGCGTACTCTGCATGAGCCATTCGATGCCGGGGATGGTGGAGACCTCGACCAATCTGGCTTCCGTCAAATTTACGGAAAACACCGTTACCGTCACTACCAGCCAACGCAGCGCTCTGGAGAGCGCCAAAAGGGATGCCATGCACACCGTGGCCAGTGCATTCCTACTCGCAGGAGCTCAGGTAAGCCATTCTGAAGGATATCCGGGATGGACGCCGAACCCGAATTCCCGCCTATTGCGGGTAGCAGAAGAGGTTTACCGGCGTGCTTTCGACCGAGAGGCCCGGGTCAGGGCCATCCATGCCGGATTGGAATGCGGTTTATTTCTGAAAAAATACCCGCATCTGGAGATGATTTCCATCGGCCCTACCCTTCGCGGGGTCCATTCGCCAGACGAGCGTTTGCAGGTAAGCACAGTTCCCATGTTTTGGCAATTGCTGATCGGGATATTGGCCGAACTCAAAAATTAAGCTGCATTGGGGGTTAGCTGAAAACGTGCTCAAAGTACGATTTTTAAAAAATTCCGGCACAAATTTTCCACAACCCCGGATTTTAGTACGGTTTTTGTTTTTTGTCACGGTAAAATGATAAGCAGATCATTTTAACCATAAAGAACAAAGACTATGAACAAAACTCAATTGGTGGAAGCCATGGCACAGGATGCCGGTATCACTAAAACGGAAGCGAAAAAAGTGTTGAATTCGTTCCTCAAAGTCACCACCCAGGCCTTAAGTAAAGGAGACAAGCTAACATTGGTTGGATTCGGCACCTTTACCGCAGCCGATAAGCCGGCCCGTGCCGGCCGTAATCCGCGTACAGGGGATCCAATTCAGATCGATGCCAAGAATAGCGTGAAATTCAAACCGGGCATGGACTTGTTGGATGCGGTTAAAAAGTAATTAAGAAGCGATTAAAACGCCATTACCCGTTGATGGAATAAAAAGAGGGAGCTATCTTTACTCCTTCTTTTTAATTTCGAGGTATGAGTAAACGAATTCTCGGACTGGGAAATGCCCTGGCCGATATCCTGACCCAAATCGATACCGACCGGATTCTGGAAGAGCTGCAATTCGAACGCGGTTCAATGAACCTGGTCGGAAGTGAAACCCACCACCGGATCGCAGAATTAACTGCCGGACTAAATAGTAAAGTGATCTCCGGCGGTTCGGCCGCCAATACCTTGCGCGGTTTGGCACGCCTGGGAATCCCGTGTTCATACATCGGTAAAGTAGGCCGCGACAGCGTGGGAGAGTTCATGCGCACCGAAATGGAATCCATGGGGGTACTCCCTCAATTGATCGAAACCCATACTCCTACGGGCCGTTGCATGGTGCTGATCAGTCCGGACGGTGAACGGACCATGGCCACTTTCCTGGGCGCCGCTATCGAACTGACTCCCCAGGAGATTCTTCCCCCCCCATGCTGAAGGGTTACGACATACTCCACATCGAAGGGTACCTGGTCCCAAAACCACGAGCTGATCGGCCAGGCGGTCTGTAAAGCGCGGGAGGCCGGATTAATGATTTCGCTCGATATGGCCAGTTTTAACATCGTCGAAGAGAACCACGACTTCCTGCTCAGCTTGGTACGGGATTATGTCGACTTGTTGTTTGCCAACGAAGAAGAAGCCCGTGTATTTACCGGCCATGAACCGGAAGAGGCGATCCATCATTTGGGCGGTATGTGCGAGATCGCCGTCTTGAAGATCGGCGCAAAGGGTTCGATGATCGCCTCCGGCGGACAGGTGCACCGCGTCTCTGCCGTACCGGCTCGGGTAATTGACACCACAGGGGCCGGCGATTTGTATGCGACCGGTTTTTTATACGGATTATCCCGGGAACTCCCCCTACCGCGGTGCGGGGAAATCGGATCGTTGATCGCAGCCAAAGCCATCGAAACGATCGGCCCCACCGTTACGGAAGAGGCGTTGCTGCAGATTCAGGCGGCTCTGGCATCTTTTCGATAATTTTTCCCGGAAGCATGCGGTACCGATATTTCCTCCTTCTTGGCGGCCGTTCGGCAATGGTTCCCGAATCTCCGATGGCTTTCGGTCAAAAATAATATTTGCGCCGGTAATATTCCTGAATGCATTGGGAAAGGAGACTGTGAAGAGTCTGTATTTTAGTATCGATTAAATACATATCCAGATCGGCAGGATCTGTTCGGGGGAAATTCTGAATTTTATCGGTTGGAACCACTTCGCCTTTTTCCCGGCAAAGCTCCAGAATCCGCCAGGCAAGAGCTTCGTTGGAACGAATTAACGCGGCCGATTGCCGTTTAAAGGCTTCGATATATTTCGGATCCTCCCTATAGTAAAGGGTTACCAGATCCGTTCGCACCTGCCACAGAGAATCCTTTTACCGTTTTTCGGTGGCTTGCTCCCAAGCATCAGTAGCCGCTTGGTATTCGGGATGCCGTCTTAATAGTTTACTTGTTTGATCACGGGCTTCTTCGAAGGCTTTGCGGTACTGTACTAGAGAATCAATCCGCTCCAAGTCTTCCTGATAAAGCACTCGCGGTATGGCATATACCTCCGGAGCAGTTCCTTGCCGGCGGCAATCACTCAGGTATTTTTCAAAATTCAGGTAATTACGCTCCCGTGTAAGGCTGCGGATTTCTTCGATCATCGCTCCTACGGTGTGTTCGAAGACCAGTGAATCGATTTGATGACGGTTTAGTTCTTGACCGGCGATCCGGAAAGTTTGGGAATAGAGGCCGGAGCTGAGCAATAACGTGCACATCCCCAACAGGTAATTTTTCATGGAAATAGTTTTAGGTCTTCGGCAAGTTAACGAAATTAACGGTTGGAACCCAATGATTCCGGAAATTCCGTCCGAATGACTTCAATGCCCACGCGCTCCAACAATCGTATGCCCTCGTCCGAATGGTAAGCATCGCAATACACCACCCGCCGGATACCGGATTGGATGATCAACTTGGCGCATTCGATGCAGGGCGAAGCCGTTACATATAGGGTCGCTCCTTCGCTGCTGTTGCTCGACTTGGCCACTTTGGTAATCGCATTGGCCTCGGCATGCAATACATAGGGCTTGGTTTTACCCGTTATTTCATCTTCGCAAATATTTTCAAATCCGCTCGGAGTACCGTTGTATCCGTCGGAAATAATCATTTTATCTTTGACAATCAACGCACCGACCTTTCGGCGGACACAATAAGAATTCTCGGACCAGATTCGCGCCATCCTCAGGTAGCGGATGGCCAATTGCCGTTGCTTTTCTTCCAAATATCCCATGGTTATTGCGGCATATAAATTTCCAACAGCTTACCCTTTCCGGATAAACGAACACTTTCGAATTGGGCCGGAATGAGCACGGTTTCCGTGCCCAACATACTCTCCGCTCCGCCGTCGCATTCGACGATGATCTCCCCCTCCAGATTCATGTAAATCACAAAAGAATCCAGGTTAAGGTAGTCCCGTTCCAATTTCCCATCCAATTCGATGATGCGGACGGTAAACTGCGAGCAGGTTTTCAGGGGCATGGACCGATTTCTTTCCGCTTGATAGGAGACGACCAATTCGGTATTCCGCCCCAAGTCCAAAGCTTCCATGGCCAATTCCGTATGCAGTTCCCGGGTATTTCCTCCGGCATTCTTCCGATCCCAGTCGTAAATGCGGTAGGTCACATCGGAAGTTTGTTGGATTTCAGCAATTACCAATCCCTTTCCGATCGAATGAATCGTGCCGGCCGGAATGAAAAAAGCATCCCCGGGCTGAGGAGTAAAACGATTCATGATCTGAGGTAGAGTATGGTTCTCCAGGTGCGTCAGAAATTCCTGTTCCGAGACTTCCCGATTAAAACCCAGGTAAAAATAAGCTCCCGGTTCCGCTTCCATGACCACCCACATCTCAGTTTTCCCGTAAGCGCCATGCCGCTGGGCGGCCATCGGATCGTCCGGATGGACTTGAATCGAGAGC
>JAJQAW010000093.1:4562-6700 GCA_021203585.1 Rikenellaceae bacterium | reverse complement strand
CGGATATCCTCGTTCGGATCAATCCGTAGGATCCGGATCAATACCGGTAATCCGATCCCCTGTATAAACAGCATCAGGATGACGACCACGACGGTGAGAAAAATGATAAAATTCCGTTCCGGAAATGCGGTGCCGTCCGCCAAGGTTACCGGAAGGGCCAGCGCCGTGGCTACCGATACGATACCCCGCATTCCGGACCATCCGATGATCAGGGCGTTTTCCAGTCCAAAGCCCGCAGCTGTTCGATGCGGGAAAGGTCCGGATGATCCCTTTTCAAGAGGTGTTTGGCTTTCCGGTCCACACGGATTTACCGCTCGAACAGGACCAGAATCCGGACGGCCAACGCGATAAAAAAAATCGCGCAGGCGCTAAAAATCAACGGAAGCAAAGCTGCGGCGGGGATTTCACGCAGTGCTTGCGGAAATTCCAAACCGATCATCAGAAAGACAATCCCGTTCAACATGTAAATCATCACGGACCATACCGACAGCGACTGCTGAATGGTCTGTTGGGAATACAGTTTTTGGTCGTGAGTTTTTTTGGAAATCAGCAATCCGGCCGTGACCACGGCCAGCACGCCGGAAGCCCCGAGACTTTCCGCGCTTTGATAAGCGACAAAGGGAAGCAGTATGCTCAAGGTTACCGTGGCGGTGCTGGTAAAAGGAATTCTTTTGAGCACCTGTATAAATAGCAGACCCAACAGAAAACCGACGAGCACTCCTCCGGTAATGATCAGGGCGAATTCCCAGGCCGCGTGCCACCAGGTAAAGATGGCGCCTCCCACCATACCCAGCGCGATCCGGTAAGCGGTCAGGGCGGAGGCGTCGTTGACCAGACTTTCCCCTTCCAAAATGGTTTTAGTCCGGGCGGGAATGCGGAGCGTATTCAGCACGGCTGCTGCCGCTGCCGCATCGGGAGGTGAAAGAATGGCCCCGACCACAAAAGCGATGGGCCAGCTCATACCCGGAACGCAGAAATAAGTCACCACGGCGATGGCACACATGGTAATCAACACCATGGCAATGGCTAACATCGAAATCAGACCGAAATTCTTTCGAAAAGCCGGGTACGGAATTTTCATCGAGGAATCGTACAGCAACGGAGGCAGGAAAATCAGGAAAATCAACTCCGAAGGGATGGGAATGTATCGGAATTCCGGCAGAAACCCGATTCCGATACCGCCCAGCATCAGTAACACCGGGTAAGGGATCGTGGTCCTGGGAGCCAGCGAGGTGAGCGCCACAGCCAGGGTAAGCAGAAAGAGTATGATGTGGAAATAATCCATATACGCAGTGGAGAGGCAAACAATCCGCAGGAACGGAAGCTTACCGATACCCCTTACAGTTGGTAAACCAAAGCTTCATAAGGTCTTAAACTCATTTTTTGTCCGAGTACCGGACAACCGGCCTCCGGGTAATTGCTCAGGACCAGCCGGGAGTTCCGGAATTCCATGCCGCTGTCGAAAATCACGTCTCGGTCCGAGAAATTCAACAGCACTACCATGGTCTCTCCCCGATCGAGGCGGCGGTAGGCAAAAACCTGCGGATCGTCCGGGCAAATCAATTCGAACCTTCCGTAATTCAGTGCGGGGGATGCCCTGCGAAGTTCCCGCATGCGGCGAAAATAATTCAGCGCCGAATCCGGGCGATCCTCCTCCGATTGCACATTAACCGTCGGGTAATTCGGATTAACAGGAAGCCACGGATGGCCGGTAGTAAATCCGGCATGGACCGAATCGTCCCATTGAAAGGGGGTTCGGGCGTTGTCCCGGGAGGTCTCTCGGCGTATCTCGAAAAATTCTTTCAGGTTACCCTTCGATTTTTTCAGCTTTTTATAGGCATTGACCGTCTCGATGTCGTTATAATCCTCGATACGGTTGAAGCGGGCATTGCTCATGCCCAATTCATCTCCGGCGTACCAATATACCGTACCTCGGAGGGAAAGCAGAAAGGTGGTCAGCATTTTGGCCGATATTTCCCGGTATCTCGGTGTATCGTTGCCGAACCGGCTCACCATCCGGGGTTGGTCGTGATTGCCCAGGTAGACGGTGGGCCAACCCGTTTTAACCCCCTCGTCCCATTCGACGAACATCCGTTTAAAAGCGGTCAGGCTAAAGTCAATACCGGTATCCGGAGCGT
>JAJQAW010000093.1:0-4552 GCA_021203585.1 Rikenellaceae bacterium | reverse complement strand
GACCGAAATGGTACATCATCTGCAACTGGTTTTGCTCGGGTTCCACAAATTTCGACACGTCGGTACAGCGGAGCGAAGAGCCTTCTCCCACCGTCATCACGTCGAAATCCGAGAGCACTTCTCGGTTCATCTCCGACAGGTATTCCCCCAGCAAATCGTGTTCCACCAATTGATCGAACAGATAAGGATTTTCCGACCGGTCGATTTCCGGGTAAGCCGGATCCTTCCCGATATAGGGAATGGCATCCATACGGAAGCCGTCGATGCCCTTTTCGAACCAAAACCGCATCACCCGGTAAATTTCCTGCCGCACTTGTGGGTTGCTCCAGTTCAGGTCCGGTTGTTTCTTCGAGAAATAATGGAGGTACCAGGAATCCGTCGGCTCGTTATACTGCCAAGCGGTTCCGTTTTCATCGAAGAAGCTTTCCCGGTAGGGCGGTTTCCCTTTTTCAGCGGGCCACCAGTGGTACCAATCGTAATGCGGATCTTCCCGCGAACTTTTCGCCGCTTGAAACCAGGGATGTTCGTCGCTCGTATGGTTAGCCACCAGATCGAGAATTAACCGTAATCCCTGATCGTGAACGGCCTCGAGCAGCCGGTCGAAATCTGCCATCGTGCCGAATTCCGGCATGATCCGGTAATAATCGCTGATATCGTACCCGTTATCGTCGTTGGGCGATTCGAATATCGGATTGAGCCAGATCATATCGATCCCCAGGCTTTTCACATAATCCAGTTTTTCGAGGATTCCCGGAATGTCGCCGATGCCGTCGCCGTTGCTGTCTTTGAAACTGCGGGGATAAATTTGATAGACCACCGCCTCTTTCCACCATTGGCGTTCTTCGGAGGGTGTTCGGTGATCGGTTTCCGAAGGAACCACTATCGTATCGAGGGGCAGCGTTGCCGGTTCATTGTTTTTCATCGCATCGAATTTTACCAACCGAATTGCGAAGATTATACCAAAATTTCGGGGTTTGGATTTCATGGAGTTCACGGTCCGTTGGAAAGGGGAAAGAACTTCCTGGTTCGGAGCTTCCGCCCTTCCGTTCCCGGTTCCTTTGGCACAGGAAGAAAGGCTCACCTTTACCCTGGTCCATAAAAAAAGCCCGGTAATTCCGAGCTTTAACGATGCAGCAATGGGATTCAACAACTCCGTTCCGGTTCGGCCGGCGGAGTTTGTACGATCAATTCTTTTTCGATCACCATCCCCTGGTCGGCCAGCTCTTCATCCAGTTCATAATAAAGATTGCCCTGGTTATCCTGAACCAGAATTTCTTCTTCCTGCACTTCCGGACCGCGGAACCGGTTGAATAATCCTCCGGCCAACTCGCCGAAGAGATCCATGCCGGAGGTGAATTTGCGGATTTGCGTAGCCACCCGGGCGGTCACATCCTCGACCAGGGCCGCCGTTTTAGCTTTGAGCAGTGTCGTCCAATAGTCGGTAGTAAATAGTTCGAACACCCGTTCGTAGTTCTTTTTGAGGGCATGCTGCGACTGTTTGATTTCGTAACGGATTTTGATCCGTTCCCGCAATACGTCCTCCATGGTCCGCAGACGTTCGAAATCCACACGTTTTGCCATAATCTATTCCTCCTTTTCTTTTTCGAACAACATTTTCGTCAGCATGCGCACCATGGAATTGATGAACATTTTCCGGCGGCGGGCATATACGATCAGCATGATCAGCAGCAGGATTCCTGTGGTAATCGCCGCTCCGGCCAGGAGTGAACCGGTCAGTTCGGCAAAGACCAGCACCAGCACCAAACCGATGCTCATTAGGGTGATCGATCCCAGGATCACGAGGATAAACGTACTCAGTACGTTGTTGAACAACGTGGACAGTTTCTCCAGCAGCCGCAACTTGATGCCGTCCAGCTGCAATTGGGTATATTCCCGGAGATCCTGCGCCGTATCTTCGAAACGATCTTGAATAGGGTCTTTTTTCATGGTTAGGGTAAAATTAACCGCATCTGCCGGGACTAACCCTTTCTGAAGCGTTTTTTCAATTTTCCGGCCTCGTCTTCCAGCCGATCCTGTACATCTTCGTAGACATCCATCAACCGGTCTTTTTCATCTTCCACGAACCGTTTGATTCGCCGGCGGGTTTTGGTTCCGCTTTCCGGAGCGTACAACAGGGCTACCGCAGCTCCCAGTACGACTCCACCCAATACACAGAGAATTCCTTTTTTCATTGCCATATGATTTTTTACTGTATGTTTCGATCGAGGTAAGATACGAAATTTCTTCCGGATTAAAAAATATACAAAAATCAATCCATAAATCCGCACAGGCCGGACTTTTATCCGGAAAATCTTGCTTGGAATACCCGAACTGCGGATCGTCCGTATTCATTCGGAACCGCTGCAGGGACCGCCCGGACTGCAGACCGTCCGGACTTTTTCCGGAAAAGGTAGCTTGGAAACACTCGGATGTCGGACCTTTTCGGATGGTTTATCCGGAAACGCTGCAGGGAATATCCAGATTGCGCACCCGGTCGGCGATGGATTCGAGTTCCTGCAAGGGCACTTTGTGCAGATCGCGGGCCGGAGTATCGCGGTCGATGGTGTAGATCATGACCTGTTCCGGGACCAGTTCCCGGAGAATTTCCAACCAGGCCGAAACCTCATTTTCCGTCGTATTGTCCACCGGTCTGCCCTCGAAGGTGCCCCGCAAAAACAGAGTTTGAAGGATGAATTTTCCGTTAAATCTTTCCATCAGCTCTACGGTAGAAGCTACCGTAAAATCCGGATTATTCGGATTGTCGATCAACCGGACGGTCTCATCCAGAGCCGAATCCAGCTTTAGGATGTTGTTGTCCACCCGAAGCAGGGCGCGCATCACGCTGTCCCGGCCGATCAGGGTGGCGTTGCTCAACACGCTGATCCGGGCCATGGGCATGTAAGCGTCCCGAAGTTCGATCGTATCGGCAATGATCGCTTCGAAATCCGGATGCATGGTCGGTTCTCCGTTTCCCGCGAAGGTAATCACATCCAGCGTCCTGCCCTCGGCGCTCATCCGCACCAACGTTTGATGCAGTGCCTGACGCACGGTTTCCCGGCTATTGAATCGGGCTTTGACACCCGGCCGGTTCCAACCGCATTCACAGTAAATACAATTGAAGTTACATAATTTGTTGTCGTTAGGCAGTAGATTGATACCCAGTGAGGTACCCAATCGACGGCTTTGAATCGGGCCGAATATGACGGAAGGAAAAAGGAAAGTTGCCATGCAAAAAAAGGATTAGAGTTCGGTAACAGGGGTTTTGCTTTCGTAGATCCGTTCTACGATGACTGCTATGGCTCCGTCGCCGGTTACGTTGGCCGCGGTTCCGAAGCTGTCCATAGCGATGTATAGGGCAATCATCAAGGCAATCAGCGTTTCATCGAACCCCAGTACCGAGACGAGCACCCCCACTGCGGCCATAATGGCACCGCCCGGAACCCCCGGAGCGGCTACCATGGTAATACCCAGCAGCAGAATAAATCCGATGAAGAGTCCCGGCGGTGTCGGCATTCCCGTCATATACATGATCGCTACGGCGCAAGCCACGATTTTGAGGGTGCTGCCCGATAGGTGGATCGTCGCGCACAAAGGTACGGTAAATCCGGCGATTTCGGGTTTTACGCCGTTTCGGAGGGTACATTGGAGGGTGACCGGAATAGTAGCTGCCGAGGATTGGGGTCCCAGCGCGGTCATGTAGGCGGGCAGCATGTGGCGCAACAACCGGAACGGGTTTTTCCCCGACACCCCTCCGGCGATAAGAAACTGGAACAACAGCAACAAAATATGCAGCACGAAAATAACCAAAATGACTTTCAGGAATAACGATATTACGCCGCCGACCTGGCCTTCGGCCTCCATTTTCAGAAAAATACCGAAAATGTAGATCGGCAGCAGGGGAATGATCACCCTGGAAATAAGCCGAGTGATCACCTCTCGGAATTCGATCAGCACGTGCTGAAAGGTCCGGCCCGCCGCCTGTGCCAATCCCAGCCCCAGGATAAAAGCAAGAATTAATGCGGACATCACCCCCATCACCGGCGGCATTTGGATCGAGAAAAAGGGAAGGAGCACGGCATCGTCCACCGGGGAGAGTGCGGCCAAACCCGCGGAATTGTCCAGCAGGCGGGGGTACACGGCCGAGCAGGTAAAATAGGCGAACAAGCCGGCCAAAACGGTCGATCCGTAAGCCAGCAGCGCCGTTATTCCCAGTAATTTACCGGCTCCCTTACCCAGTTCTGCGATTCCCGGGGCGACTAGGCCGAGAATAATCAGGGGGATGACAAAGCCTAGAAAGTTTCCGAACAAATCGTTGTACGTAACAGACACCCGGACCGCCCAGGACGGAAAAAAATAACTGCAGCCGATTCCTAATGCTATTGCCGCAAGGATTTTGGGTAATAATCCGATTTTTTGTCTTTTTTGGTTCGATTTCATAACTTTCGGCTCTTTAATTGCATGTCCGTGTGCGGAACCGGTTCGGTGGAAACCGGGGGGAAACAGTCGGCCGACCCATAAGCAGCCCGGGACATCACGGGAATGTATACAAATA
>JAJQAW010000114.1 GCA_021203585.1 Rikenellaceae bacterium | reverse complement strand
TCGATCCGTAAAAGGCCGGGCCCAGCGCCGATTTGCCGGCCGATTGAATCCCGGTTTCAGCCTCTCGAAAAGAATGACTATCTTTGTGCGGAACTGCGGCCCACCGCAAAAATTTATCGATTATGAGTTTAGTAGCTATCGTAGGACGTCCGAACGTAGGCAAGAGTACTTTTTTCAACCGGCTTATCGGCACGCGTCAGGCGATTGTGGACCATACGGCAGGAACCACGCGCGACCGTCATTACGGAAAAACGGATTGGAACGGCCGGGAGTTTTCCGTCATCGACACCGGAGGTTATTCCGTCAACAGCGACGATGTGTTCGAGGATGAAATTCGAAAGCAGGTGATGCTGGCCATTGAGGAAGCGGACGTGATCCTGTTTCTGGTAGAGGTCTCCATCGGCATTACCGATTTGGATATGGCTATGGCGGAGATTCTCCGCCGGACTTCCAAAAAGGTGATCCTGGTGGTCAATAAAGTGGATAATAACGATCAATTATACGGCACCCACGAATTTTACGGATTGGGACTGGGAGAACCCTATTCCATTTCCGCGATGAGCGGAAGCGGTACGGGGGACTTGATGGATGCCATTTTGGAAGCCCTTCCGGACGATACCCGGGAAGACGAGGCGCTGGATTTGCCGCGTATTACGATCGTGGGTCGTCCCAATGTCGGTAAATCTTCCATTGCCAACGCTTTCCTGAACGAAGAGCGCAATATCGTCACGCCGGTAGCCGGAACTACCCGGGATTCTTTGCTCACGCGATACAACAAATACGGTCTGGATTTTTACTTGGTCGATACCGCCGGCCTGCGAAAAAAAGGGAAGGTTACCGAAGATCTGGAATTTTATTCGGTCATGCGGTCCATCCGCGCCATCGAATCCTCGGACGTGTGTGTACTCATGCTGGATGCCTCGCAGGGTGTGGAATCTCAGGATATGAATATTTTCAGTCTGATTATTAAGAATAAAAAAGGTTGCGTGATTGTGGTCAATAAATGGGATTTGGTGGAGAAAAGCACCAATACCATGAAGGAATTCACAGAACACATCCGCCGGAAGCTTTCCCCTTTCAGCGACGTACCGGTCATTTTTACTTCGGTGACCCACAAACAACGGATCATGGATGTCCTGCAAACGGCGATCCGGGTGTACGAGAACCGCAAACGTCAGGTGAAAACCTCCGAGCTGAACGACTATCTTTTACCGATCATCGAAAATACGCCGCCCCCGGCCATCAAAGGTAAATACATCAAGATCAAATACATCACACAACTCTCTTCCCCCACTCCGGTTTTCGCTTTTTTCTGTAATCTTCCGCAATACATCCGGGATAATTACCGGCGATTCCTGGAAAACAAAATCCGTGAACGCTGGGATTTCGAAGGGGTTCCGATCTTGATTTATTTCCGGCAAAAATAAGGAAGCGGTTCTTTTCGGAAAAGGCGGGCCGAGTGCACCGGTCCGCAGGATGGTCTTGTTAACAACCGCCGCGCGGTTTGCATTGCTTGGCGGCATCCCGCAGGAATACCAGGCTTCCTGGTTTATGCCGGTAACCGTTGAAATCGGGTTTGGCCCGCAAAAGTTTCGGAACAGGAGTCGGATCGGTTTGGCTGAAATCAGAAACCAAAAGCTTCGAAAAAGCCGTAAATCAATTTGGGATTTAGAATCAACGGATAGACAAATCCATATACCGCACCGTAAAAATGGGCGTGATAGTTGATCCGGTCCCGCGCCTGACGGGCGCTGTATTGGGTATAAGCCAGGTAGAGCACGCCGAATAGAATTCCCGGAATCGGCAGGATTCCCATCAACAGAATCTTTCCCCACGGTTGGAAAAAAATGGAGGTAAAAACCACCGCCGATACGGCTCCCGAGGCTCCGATGGAACTCCAATTCGGATCGCGCCGACGGCTGATCAAATCGTACACGGACGCAGCGGCCATCCCGCCGAAATAAAGACCCAGAAAGGCCGCAGAAGAATTGCCGATGACATTTCCGGCAGACAAAACCCCGAAATAATATTCCACGAACCGGCCGAAAGAATAAAACACTAGCATATTGACCAGCAGATGAATGTAATCCCCGTGGACAAACCCGTGGGTAAATACCCGCCACCACTCTTTTTCGGTCGCTACCCGGTAGGGTTTGAGCGATAGCGCGTTAAAAAGCCTCCGGTTGTTGAAGCAGAGCAGCGAAATCAACACGGTACAGCCGATCAGAATAAAAGTCAGACTCATCGATACTCCCTTGAACGATTCAGATCATCATGATCTTCAGGATTAATTCTTTCAGCAATTCTCCATCGTCGGCAGAACCGCTTTCCACGCCCTTGCTTTGCATATCGTATTGGCGAAGCAGTCCGAAAATGGAAAAAACTTTCGGAGTGGGATAGAGATTAGCCGCTGCGGTATATTCCTTGAGGAAAAAAGCCGCCGGTAATTTTAGCATTTTGGCCAATTCCAGCTCCGAGGGTAAACTTCTCCCCTCTTTTCTGGCCAGCCAGCGTTGATAATTGAGGATAAATATCCGCTGGAAATGGGTAAACAGAATACTGAGCGTTACTACAAACGGATTTTCTTTCGGATTACGGGCGAAATAATCGGCAATCTGCAGAGCCTTCAGCAGGTTTTTTTCCGACAGGGCCCGCGTCAACTCGAAGGTGTTGTAATCTTTGCTGATTCCGATATACTGTTCGATGTAGTCGGCCGTGATGCGTTTGGTTCCTTCCTCCAACGAAGTGGTCAGTTTATCCAGTTCGTTGGCTATCCTGGCAATATCGGCGCCCAGATGATCCACGAGCATGGAGACCGCCTTGGCATCCATCGAAAGGGCTTTCGAGCGAACAAAATCGCCGAGCCATCCTCCGATCTCATAGTCGCGGGGAGGAACCGACTCGAAGGCGATTCCCTTAGCCTTACAGCTTTTATACAAGGGGGTGCGCTTGTCCACATTCCGGCCTTTGTGACAGATAACCAGCACGGTGGAGGGTTGCGGATGCTGGGTATAGGCTGCCAGTTGCTCGATTTTTTTGAGCTGTTGAGCTTCCTTGATTATTATCACCATCTTTCCGCCCATCATGGGCATTTGCCGGCAGAGATTGACTACCGTACCGCCATCGGTGTCCTTCCCGTACACCACGGTCTGATTGAAAGCGCGCTCGGATTCCTCCAGTACAGCGCAGGCGAGCTCGTCGCCGAGACGGTCGATAAAAAACGGTTCTTCGCCCATCAGTAAATAAATCGGAGCGAATTCCCGTTTTCGGATCGAGGCGAGCAGAACGTTGAACTGTTCCGCACTCTCTTTAAAGGTGATTTTGCCGCTTTTCGCCATGGATTTTGTTTGAACCCTACAAAGATAAAACAATTCCCCGGAAGAAAAATCCCTGGAGAAACACTAACTTTACCCCATACAACGTTACAGAAAGTAAATTAAACCGGAAACAGGTATGAAACAATGGCTCCCTGCGCTGCTGATTTTTTGGCCGCTATGGACAATGGCGCAAGCGCCGGACAATGACAAAATAGACCTGGCGATCCATCAATCCTCCTCTCCCTATTATTATCCGAATTTGATGGAGCGGTACCGACGGGCGGATGAAAGCCTGACCACGGAAGATTACCGCCACCTGTATTACGGATATATGTTCGATCCGGGATACAACCCCTACGCTTCCATACCTGAAATGGACAGCGTACTGATCCTGATCATGCGCGATCCGGATCTTTCTTCGGAGGACTACAAGCGCCTGATCCATTATGGTTCCAAAGTCCTAGAAAGCGATCCGTTCAATCCTCGGATGCTCAATGTAATGACCTATGCCTACCACCGGATAGGGGACACGGAAAACGCATTGAAATCGGCCCGTCGGTTCAACGGAGTCATCAACGCTATTCTTTCCTCCGGAGAGGGAAACAAAGAACAATCCCCCTGGCACATCCTCTATTTTAGCCATGCCGAAGATGTGATGGATCAGTTCGGTATGCAATACCACCGCCCGGTGGTGGTGAGCCGGACCACCGAATTTTTCCGGTTGCTAAAGCGGGCGGGCAATACCCGCGGGTATTATTTCGATTACAGCCGGGTTTACATCCGCCGTCCGGAAGAATTGCCGCAGCCGCAGGAACGCCGCTGGCAGATTAACGACCGGGTATTGTAACGCACCCGAAATCGGACCGGAATGAAATTTTAACCCCCTGTTTGCCACTCGATCGGTACATTTTGTCTATCTTTGCGGCTTAAAGATGCTGCATGAGCCACCGGAATATAGATACGGATCTCGATTTCGAACAGAAAATCCGCCCGCAACAACTGACCGCCTTCAGCGGACAGGAAAAAATCGTGGAAAACCTGACGGTATTTATCCAAGCGGCTATTATGCGGGGAGAAGCCCTGGATCATGTTTTACTACACGGTCCTCCCGGGTTAGGTAAAACCACGCTGGCCAACATCGTAAGCAACGAATTGGGCGTCGGCATGAAAGTCACCTCCGGCCCGGTACTCGATAAGCCCGGTGATCTGGCCGGCTTGCTGACCAACCTCAATGAAGGAGATGTCCTGTTTATCGATGAGATACACCGCCTCAGCCCGATCGTGGAAGAATACCTGTACTCGGCGATGGAAGATTATAAAATCGACATCATGCTAGATAAAGGCCCCAGCGCTCGATCGATCCAGATCGAGCTGGCTCCTTTTACCCTGGTGGGCGCCACGACACGCAGCGGTTTACTGACCAGTCCGCTCCGGGCCCGCTTTGGCATCACCTGCCACCTGGAATATTACGACTCGGCGACGCTCTGCGGCATCGTCCAACGGTCGGCCGGCATCCTGGATATTCGGATTGATCCCCGAGCCGCTGAGGAAATCGCTTTGCGCAGTCGGGGAACTCCCCGTATTGCCAACGCGCTGTTGCGCCGGGTACGGGATTTTGCCATGGTCAAAGGAAAAGGACACATCGACCTGGATATCACGCGGTACGGGTTAAACGCCCTGAATATCGATACCCGCGGACTGGATCGGATGGACAATAAAATACTTACCACCATCCTTCACAAATTCAACGGCGGCCCGGTGGGTATCAACACCATAGCCACAGCCGTCGGGGAAGATGCGGGAACGATCGAAGAGGTGTATGAACCGTTCCTGATCAAAGAAGGTTTTTTGAAGCGGACTCCCCGAGGCCGGGAAGCCACCGAACTGGCATACAGCCACCTCGGAGAAACTCCGCCCGCTCAGGAACCCGCCCTCTTTTAATACACCGGATGCCCATTGACAATAATTTCTAATTCATAGCACGATGAAAAAAATTCTTTTTTTCCTTCCCTTACTGCTCGGTATGGCAGCTTGTCAGGAAGGTAAACAGCCCCAGGGAGCCCACAGCGATGTTCCCGTAAAAAATGTCATCTATTTGATCGGCGACGGAATGGGCCTGGCTCACCTGAATGCGGCCATGATCGAATCCGAGGAACCTATGGCGTTGGAGCGGGCCCAATATGTCGGTTTGCAAAAAACGACCTGTACGACCAACAAAGTGACCGATTCGGCCGCTTCAGGCACCGCCTTGGCTACCGGCACCAAAACCTATTACGGCGCCATCGGCGTAGGGCCGGATACGGCTCGCCTGACTTCCATTCTGGAAAAAGCGGCCGCTAACGGACTGGCTACCGGGTTAGTGGCCACCTACCGCATCACGGACGCCACCCCGGCCGCCTTTATCGCTCACGTCAAACACCGCAGCGAGGAGGAAGAAATTGCCGCCGCCTTTTTCGAAACCCCGATCGATGTGTTCATCGGCGGAGGCCGTGCCCGGTTCGAACAACGGGAAGACGGCCGGAATTTATCCCAAGAGCTGAAAGAAAAAGGGTACCAAGTCGTTTATACGATGGAAGATTTAGCCCCTATCCAATCGGGTAAAATTGCCGGATTGATGCACGAAGGACATTTGCCGCGGATTATCAACGGACGGGATCCGGACTACCTGCTGGACGCTTCGTTAAAGACGCTGGATATTCTTTCACAAAATGATAAAGGCTTCTTCGTGATGATCGAAGGATCCCAGATTGACGGCGGCGGCCATGCCAACAACATCGAAGAGGTGATTACCGAGACCTACGATTTCGATAAAGTGGTGAAGGCGACCTTCGACTTTGCCGATGCGAACCCGGGAACCCTGGTGGTGGTTACCGCCGACCACGAAACGGGAGGACTTACCCTTCCGGCCCAAGGAGCGGGAGTCCGTTATCATTTCAGTACCGGGGGACATACCGGGGTCATGGTGCCGATTTATTCCTACGGTGCGGGAGCGGAAAACTTCACCGGAATCATGGAAAATACAGAAATCCCCATCCGCATGATGGAATTGCTGGGACTATAATTCTTCCCATAACCTTCGGTTCGCTATCTCCGCAGGTGCAAGGTTCCGGCCCACCGGAAATGGGATCAACGACTCCCGGCGGAGGGTCCGCCCCCCTTCAAACCTACAACACCTAGACAAGTCAGATCAGGGAGTTTCCGGAACCGGAAACTCCTTTTTTGTTCGCAGCTATTTCTAACAGGAAGATCATCCGTTATCGAATATTTTCAAGGGTCGACCGGTTATCTTTCCGTCGATCGGCGCAAAGTTTCAGGTTACCGCTTTCAAAATTATTCCATCCAAAAAGGTTCGACAGGGACTGTTTCAGCCTCTCAAAAAGAATCGTTATCTTTGGGGTTTGAAATAAACCATAGATCAACATATGTCAGACGAGAAAATTATATTTTCGATGCAGGGAGTAACCAAAATTCTCCCGCTGAACAATAAAAAAATAGTGCGCTT
>JAJQAW010000255.1:2988-6828 GCA_021203585.1 Rikenellaceae bacterium | reverse complement strand
TAACAGGTAATTGGGTTCGGGTACCGGAAGATTACCGGTATAACCCTGCTCTTGGCCGTCAACCTCGATGAAGACGGAAAATACCGGAACGGCAAAGGATTCATATACGTAGGTCTGGTTCGTAAAAGACTGCCGATTCTCATCCCAGGAGAGGTCGATCCGCTGGGAATAATCGTAATAATCGTCGACCGCGGCATTGCCTGCCCTCAGGCCGCCGATAAAGGCATACCGAGCGGCGTTGGCTATGAAGAACGCATTGACCGTACTGATTCCCGCAGCATCCGGAAAGGTCAGCGTGATGCGGTATTTGCAGCAGGTCCGCTCGAGCGGGACCACGGCCGGATAGGCCTGGTCATCGGAAAAATCGAAATCCGACAGCAGGCCGTACATGCAGATGCCCGCCGAAGGGTCCAGGTTATCGTCCGGACCGGCTACCGGAGTTTCCAGTGCCAGAAGCTCCGGTACGGTGCCTACGGCCCCCAAAGCCTCCGTATCGTCATGGTTGGCTACTACATAGAGGTCCCCGCGCGGCAATTGAGCCGACTCTACGGGCAGGGTGATCCGGGTCGTATCCCCGATGGTAACTATCGAAGGATGTATGAAGATCCGGGTGAATTCCATCCCCCGCGGATCGGTTAGAAAAACGGAAACATTGGCGATGTACTGTTCTGAAGCCAGATTCTCCGCATCCACGATCCTACTCCGGGAATTTCCGGGGATCAGATCGATCACCACGGGTGCAGAGGCGGCCGGCTCGGACGGAAAGTCCCGACGGCAGGCGGTCAACAGCAGCAACCCGGCTATGTAGATCAGTTTACGCATCATCATTCACTCACCTCCCGGACACAGCGCGAACGGGTACTGCTGAAAGTATATTCGAAGAATTCGGAATAAAGCACCGTATCCCAATTATCGCGGTCGGTCAGGGTGATATACCCGTTGGTCCAATAAGTGATCAATTGAATGGATACTTCGTTGTAAATCCACGGCTCGGAGGCGGCCGGTCTTCCCGGATAGGGCCATCCATCCGGAAAATCGATTTCCCGGACCAGGATATCTCCCGGAGAAAAATAGGTCCATAAAAAACCGGGCAAATTGGCATTGGCTCCCAAATTATCCTGCCTTTCGGCCGTAGTATACACCGCGTCCGAGAGATCCAGCTCCGTCAGGTTTTCCAATACCACCTGGGCCATTTGGCGGAAATAGATCGGATAGACAGATAAATACCCCACGGCATTCCAGGTATTGGAAGTCCACACGCGAAAAGCCAGATCCAGGGCGGCCAGGTAAGACATCAGCTCGCAGGAATTGATCAGCCTCCATCCCTCTCCGTATTTTTGCTCGCAGTAATACGGGGGTTCCCCCGGATAATCACATCGTTATTCCAATCGATTTGGTCATGGTAGGCTCCGTAAAGCCCTTGTGTTAAATTTTCGATGTTGCGGTGCAATTCTACCCGTCCACAGTCCGATCCGATGATCAGGCTCGAATCGGTCGGTATGACAGGCGGAATAACAAAAGAAAAATCCCCGTCGAAAATATAGACATGACGTTCGCTCTGCCAGGATTTAACGACCGTTTCGATCTCCACACCGCCCGAAGCGTTCAAGTAAGCATTGATGATATAATGGTAGTTGCGGACCACACTGTACGGCGAAAACGAAGGAACTTCCCGGCGTTGAAGCGCCATACCCGCCGCCCCGTCCAAGGTACGAATCGGGAAACTGCCGCCATCGATATTCAAGGCGGTATACTCCGCACTGCCTTCCGGGTTCAATAATTCCGGTATGTAAAACACCACCGCACCGATGCTGTCCCGGTCGTACTGAAAATCGGCCGTTACCGCATCTGCCGTGGAGGTAAGCTCTCCGGTATAATAATCGTCCAATGGGGGAACCGATAGATAGGCGGCCACCCGAGATAAATGAACGGTACCGATCGTACCGGCTGCCACCGCACTTCCCGATTCTCGCTTTCGGAAAATGACCTCTACTTTGGCCAAGGCACGGATCAATTCCACCTGCCCGGTAGGCAGATCCAGGGACACCGGATTAGTTTCCGTGCCGCCTGCGCTCACCGTGATCTCCTCGTACAGGGCCGACATCACGAACCGGCCGGAAGCGCCGGTACCGTCCGGAACGAAATCCGGCCGATAGGGCAAACTGCGAAAGCGTGCATCGGTATCCAACTCCGTCCGGTTGTCCAGCTCCAACAAAGCCTGTACAAAATCTCCCGCATAAACCCCTTCGTTGGCAATAAAAAGAAAATCGTAGGTTCCGGGATTCAGTTTAACGGCTCGAGATGAGTGGTCGAAACCGTTCGGGAAATAGAGTTTTTCGTTGAAGACCACGCTGCCGTCCCCGGTGGAAAAAACGATCATCCGCAGCTCGTCCACGCGGTCTTCCCACCCCACAGAATCCGTGTTTATGCCTGAAGCGTAAGGGGTAACCGTGAGACAGATATGGCTCGATCCGGCATTTATCCCGGATGGTGCCGCTGTCTTTTCACAAGCGGCCGCGCTCCACAGCAGGGAGAGAAGTCCCGGAAAATAAAGCGCTTTGTAGATCCAATTTTTCATACCCATCCTTTCCATTGTACGAGCCTCAGTCCGCATCCCAATCATAACTGTGCACCAGCCAGTCGTTGACCCGAACCCGGAGGATCATATACGTACCCGGCTCCTCTCCCGGGCCGACCGTAAAAGTAATTTCGAAATCATGGTCGCATTCGAGGTTCAATTGAGGATTTTGCAAGATCAACTCTTCCAGCAAATCGCCTCGGTAGAGAAATTCTTCTTCCCGTTGATTCCGGATGGAGATCAGATTCGTATGCTCCGCGTCGAGTTTCAACAGGGTAAATTCAGCTTGGATTTCCTGCCCATTCTCCCGCTCGTACGGGTAGTAAACGAGGATCTCGTCCTCCAGAAGCCGGCTGTCCAAGGCCATGGTCCCGTTATCCGATTCCACGTATACCTCCGTAGATTCCACCATTTCCGCCGGAATGCCCTCGATTCGGACCGTCAACCGGTTCGTTATTTGCTGAAGATTTACCGAAACGGTAATCGGTTCGATGCTCCGGTCGACCACCGGTATCGGTGCGCTCTCCCCGTAATACAGGAAGGTATCCCGGTCCAGCGTGGTATACCTTTCTTGCCGCAGCACCCGAAGAAATACCTCCTCCCGAGTGGTAACTCCAGGTATCGGCTCGAAGAGGGCAAAGGTCGATGGTTCGATCCCAGACCACACCGAGACGGTATAAGTGCCGGTACGGGTGACCGTCAGGGACTCCCGGTATTCCGGATCGAGGGTGATCGGACCACGGCTGAAAATCTGCGTGAGCACGCCGTTGCCGTCGAATAGACAGATCAACAATTCCTCGATTCGGTCCGGATACTCCGGTTCCGACTGGCAAGCCGTCTGCGAATAAAGAAATAATTCCAGGGTGCGCTCACAGTCCCGGCTGTTCTTTTCCCCGATGCAGCCGGAAAGCCAAACAACAAGCGCCCATAATAGAAAGGGTATGTGACCAGCTTTTCTCATCTCCGATCAGCGGTCCGGCTCTGCAGCCGGACCTTCCCCATCAAAAGTCTATATCGTACGAATTGACAATCCAGTCGAGCACCGTGGCATCGATATCCATATAAGTCTCCTCGATCGATAAAGGATCATACGGATCGATCGAACTGTCCGGTTCATCCGTGCTGGGCTTGGGATCCGGATTAGCCGGAGAGGCCGTATTCGGATCCTCCGGGTAAAGCGGATTCCAGGTTTCTCCCAACGCGGAAAAGCTCCGTACGTTGATGTGGTAAATGTTGTTCCGGATCACCGGAGAATTCAACGG
>JAJQAW010000255.1:0-2978 GCA_021203585.1 Rikenellaceae bacterium | reverse complement strand
CCATTTCGGTAAGTTCTCACTTTCTGGTTCTCCACGGCTGCCTGCGCTGCCGCCTTGGTGGAATAAATCCGTCCGTCGGTTTGCCCGAAATAAAAAGTTCCGCCGGCCAACGTACCCCCGTCCGCAATGACGGAAGCATCGGGGGTTAAGGTCACTTTGACCAGGACGTACGCCGTATTTCCTTTGCGGTAACCGGTGGTGGTCCGGGTGGATCCGTATTTGTGCGTATTTTCGAACAGAAATTTACCTTTCAAGGCTTTGTAACCGTCGCCGGAAGGTTTTTCGGGAATGGCCGAAGGGGTACTCAAATCCGAATAATCGTAATACATGCTCGCGTATTGATCCCCCACGTAGGGAACATCGCCGTTCACATTGATTTGCGGAATGTAATCGTATCCGTAACTGTTGTACAGGTTCGCCCCGGTGGGAGGAAGCCAGTAAATCATGGTGGTCCCCTGGGCGACCGCATACTGCAGGTTGGAAAGGGTTCCGGTGATTCCGGCCCCGTTATCGAAAGTCATATCGGTCAACGTATGGGTGACGATGGCACGCGAAGCGACCCGGGTAACATCGACATCTTGCCGGTTGGCGCCGGTCGCTACCTGTTGTTTGGTGACCGAAGGCTCCACATAAATCGTACTTCTTCCGGTCATCATAATGACATCTTGGCCCTGTTCAATGGTAGCCAATCCGTCGGTAGCCACCAGATCGTCCGCTACGCCCGGAGCGAAGGCCGCTCCCAGGTCCTGAATATCGTTCAACACCACAAACAGGGTTTTTGAGCCGGAGGTGGTCAAAAAGGGTTCATTGAGGGAAACGATCGGTGAGCCGGTCGCCGTTTGCGTCAGAGCGATTTCCGTTCCCTCGAAGCGGATGCGTTCGATGTCTCCGTTGGAAGACTGCATATACACATCCAGGATTCGAATCAGGTCGTCTCCGGCATAAGTGCTGTCTTCGTTGGAGGTTACGTTGTCCCCCGGAGCCCGCGAACCGGAACCATCCGGAAGAATGACCGTAATATTCATGTAGCTCGGAAGGCCTTCTTCTCCCGAATGGCTCTTCTTATCCTTGGAGCAGGCGTTCAATCCTGCCAAAAGAGCCAATGCCGCCAGTAAATGTTTTTTCATAAGTAGCTATATTCATGGTTTTTCAAGTGCAGAAAAATCCGTCGACCCGGCTCGCCCGCTGGGATCCGAAATGCCCTGCACCCGCCGGATCGGCCCAATGCCAAACAATAAATATGACAGAGCCCGGATCTTTCTTTCTCGTGGACGAACCGCGCCGAACGGCATCCGAAATCCTTCACCGACCGCAAAGCGAGCGGGTACGGGGCTTACCGGAAGGATACAATTATTTCCGGTTTTGGACCGTTATATACCTGAAAAATTAAAGCTAACTTTGCTTCAAACCATCACAACTCAGGAGGAACTTTATGCTACGCCTATTATCGATGTTTATGCTGACGGCATGGACCATTGGAAACAATCCGGAAGATACGGACCACACCAGAGAATCGGAATCTGAAAAAATAACGGTAACTGCACGGGCCAAAGAAAATCCGTCCGTTGAACGCCTCTACCGGCTGCTCGGACTGGAATCGGAAATCGATTACCGGGCCTTTGAACGGGCTTATACGGGTTACCGGCAGATCGGGGAAAAACAAAAAGACATGTTGGTTTTTATCGATTTCACCAAACCCTCGAATCAACAGCGGCTGTACGTGATAGACCTGAAAGAACGGCAGATCCTCTACAAAACGCACGTAGCCCACGGTGTGCGCAGCGGAGACCTGTATGCGCGGGATTTTTCGAATGTCAACGGATCCCACAAGAGTTCTCTCGGTTTTTTTCTGACGGCCGAGACATACGTAGGCAAGGCCGAATTTTCGTTGAAAATCGATGGTCTGGAAAAGGGAATTAACGACAATGCACGAATGTGCGGAGTCGTCATCCACGGGGCAGATTATGTCAGCCCGGAGCGGGCTGCGCTGACCGGTAAACTCGGTCGAAGCCAGGGGTATCCGGCACTTCCGAAAGTGCTGAACAAACCGATTATCGAAACCATCAAGGGCGGAGCAGTCGTCTTCATCTATGCAGAAGATCACAATACCTTGCCGAAAGTGATTTTATGAGCCCCTTACGGGAAACAAATCAGGGATTTACCCCCGATTTCGGGATGTTCGGGTAAGTGACTAGCCGGTACCCCGAAACCGGCTTACCGTCATAAAAAAGAGTGAAGTGATTCCAACTCGGTTTCGCTTCTCGGCCGCCTTAGCTCAACATCACCATGCGGAAGGGCCTTGGCCCGATATCTACCCTCTTTCACCTATAAACGGGGAAAGAGGGAGAGGATATCGGGTCATGGGCTTTACCTGGAACTCGAAGGAATTGGTTTCCAAGGATGTTCCCCGCGAACAGCAAGTCCGGAGATTTCAGCCGGGCTCCTCCTCATGGGTTCCCGGCAACTAACGGAAGATCGGGGTTAGCCCGCTCAGCCAGTATCTCCCCATTCCGGGGTTCCGGGGTCAAGGCCCAATAGAGATACGATCCGATCCGTGACGCTCCGGCACAGATCATCGATGTGTTCCGGGTCGTTGTAAAAGGAGGGTGAAGCCGGACAAATCACCGCACCGCATTGGGAAAGCGTGGTCATATTTTGCAGATGAATGGTACTCCAGGGCGTTTCCCGGGGGACCAATATAAGTGTACGGCGCTCTTTGAGCATCACATCGGCCGCCCGCACCAGCAAATCGTTGGAGACTCCGGCGGACAATCGTCCGATGGTACCCATGGTACAAGGCAGAATCACCATCGCATCGAACCGCGCGGAACCGGAAGCGGGGGGTGAGAAAAAATCGCTGTTGTCGTAATAGTGCAGCCGTGATTCTTTCAGCCAATCGATACGGTATTCGAACCGCATAACCGACATACCGTTATCGGTCACTATTCCCCAGATTTACACTTGTTTAAATTCCAGCA
>JAJQAW010000189.1 GCA_021203585.1 Rikenellaceae bacterium | reverse complement strand
GCCCACCGCAGTCCATTAGATTCCGGTATTGGCGAAATTCGGGCTCGAGTAATTTCCCCGAATGGTCGGCAACGAAATTTCCAATGCTCCTATTTTTTTCTCCATGAATGCGAATCTCCATCAATACCGATCGTACCCACCGCGCATGAACCGGAAAAAAATTTGGAGTTAGTTTACATATCAACTAATTTTGCGAAAGAAGTTTACCGGAAAATGGAAAATACGATACCCGATGACGATCTGGGGTTTTTACTCACACAGGTCTCGCTGCTCAAACAGCGGATCATTAACCAGGCGCTGCAAAAAATCGAGATCACTTATATGCAATTCGTCATCTTGGCCGGAATTTATGAACTCGGCGGATACGGAAAGCTCGTCTCCCAACAAACCCTGTCCGTTCGACGGAGATTGGATAAGGCGATGGTTTCCAACGTAGTAAAAACGCTGCTTGGGCGGAGATTGATTCTTCGACAGCGCTCGGCGGTCGATAAGCGCTCCTTCACGTTGAACCTGACCCCCGCCGGTCTGGAGAAAGCGCTGCAGGGCAAACAGATCGCCCGGCAAATCGATCAGGAATTTTTTTCCGGCATCTGCCAAACCCCCTTCCGGGAATCCTTACAAACCTTATTGCTTAGGAACGCACCTTCGAACAATGAATGACAACCGGCCGGCCCTCTGGAATAAAGATTTTATCCTGGCCTTCGCATCCAACCTGCTGCTTTTCTTCTCCTTTTACATGCTGATTCCGGTATTGCCGTTTTACCTGACCCAAAACATGGGTACTTCCAACACGGTAGCGGGAATCGTACTCTCGCTGTACACCATATCGGCGCTGCTGATCCGGCCCTTTTCTGGATTTTTGGTCGATATGTTCGCCCGCAAGCCGCTTTACCTGCTTTGCTACGGCTTTTTCTCGCTGGTTTTCGCCGGATACGTGGTCGCCGTCTCGCTGACCCTGCTCATCGTTCTGCGCGTGCTGCACGGATTGGCTTTCGGGTTGAGTACCGTGAGCGGAAGTACCGTCGCGGTAGACATCATGCCCGCCAGCCGGCGCGGGAAAGGAATCGGCTATTTCGGAATGGCGGCCAATATCGCCATGGCGGTAGGGCCGGTGGCCGGATTGTGGCTGCAAAAAAATTATTCGTACAACGCCGTATTTTTAGCCGCTTTCACGGCCAGCGTGATCGGCTGGATCGCCATTACCCGGATCAAACCGATCCGAAAAGAGTCTCCGGACGCGCAGCCGGAACCGGAAAAACCGCTATCGCTGGATCGGTTTATACTGGTGCGGGCTCTGCCGTGCGTGGCGCTCTTGTTTCTGGGCGGATTGGGATACGGAACCGTACTGAATTACATCGGATTGTACAGCGATACCCGCACCTTTTACAGCAGCGCGGGCCTTTTTTTCGTCTTGTTGGCCGTCGGCATCGTGCTGGCCCGGCTCCTGTCCGCTCGGGCCCTCAATCGGGGGCGGATCACGGCCATGATCTTCCGGGGTACGGGTGCGCTGATTTTGGCCTATTGTTTATTCCTGTTTTGTCACCAGGCGTGGCTGCTCTACCTGATCGCTTTCCTGCTCGGCGTGGGCTTCGGTTACTTCAATCCGGCCTTCCAAACCCTGCTGATCGATCTGGCGCACCACAACCAGCGCGGGACGGCAAACGCCACCTACTTCACCTTCTGGGACTTCGGTATTGGATTCAGCACGGCGATAGGCGGAGTGATCATCGAAAAACTCGGTTTCCACTGGTTGTACGCTCTGGCCGGATTCGTGTTGATCCTGGGCTGGATCTATTTTGCCCGGGTTTCCGGACCGTGGTTCGAACGCAAAAAATTAAGGTAACTTTCATAACTAAACCATACTACACAATGAAAACGATTCGATTACACTCTCTTTTGCCGGCTGCCGTTCTGCTGATTTCGGTGAGTTGCCGAACACAGGAACCCACAACCGGCGTGACCGCACCGGAACGCCCTGGCACCCTGGATGTAATCCACGCCCGAACCAGTATCCGTACCTACATCGAACAACCCGTCTCGCGGGATACCTTGGAACTGCTCGTGCGGGCGGGCATGGCCGCGCCTTCGGCTATGAACAAACAACCGTGGCAGTTCGTGGTGGTCCAGGACCCGGAAGTACTGGATGCGCTGGGCGAAGACCTGCCTACCTCGCGGATGGTCCGGAAGGCTCCGGCGGCAATCATCGTCTGCGGAGACCTGGAAAAAGCAGGCGAAGGTTGGCTCCAACAATATTGGATACAGGATTGTTCGGCCGTTTCGCAAAATATCCTGCTGGCCGCGACCGAACTGGGATTGGGAGCGGTTTGGACCAGCGTGTATCCGGCTCCGGAGCGCATGGAACTGGTCAGCGGCATCCTTTCCCTACCGGAACAGATCGTTCCGCTGAATATCATTCCGATCGGATACCCCGATCAGGAGTACCCACCCAAAGAAAAATGGGATCCCGAGCGGATACATTGGAACAAGTTTTGATGTCGTTCGGGCATGAAAACTTTCCGAATTCTCATGAGCTTAGCCGTTGTTTCGCTCCCGGTTGCGGAGCTGACGGCGCAAACCGGGTGGGACCCGCTGCGGCTCGATCCCGATCAGTACACCGCCCAGTCGTTGACCCTCTCCTCCGGGGAGAGCATCGGCTACCGGGCCTATGAAAAAATCCTGTATGTGGCCAATCTGGCCGATCCGGTTTACCAGACGATGAATATATACGTACCGGAAAGCGCCTATACCGCGCCGGCACGGGCCGTATTCCTGAAAACCCGTGTCGGGGGTTACATGGCGGCCCAGGCAGGAGCAATTTCCGAACAGGACGCCACGGCCCGAGCCCTGGCCGAGGGGTATATCGTCGTACTTCCGGGCTCGCGCGGGAGCAATTCTACGATCCGTCTCTCGGACGGCAGTACCCGGGTGACGGGAACCGCTCCGGCTGGCATCGTCGACCTGAAAGCCGCTGTCCGCTACCTGCGCCACAACGCGGATCGCCTTCCCGGCGATATGGAGCGGATCATTACCGACGGTACCAGCGCGGGAGGAGCCCTGTCCGCACTACTCGGCGCCACGGGCAATCATCCGGATTACGAACCCTACCTGTGGGAGTTGGGAGCGGCCGATGAACGGGACGATGTTTTTGCGGCGGTCTGTTTTTGTCCGATCACCGATCTGGAGCACGCCGATATGGCTTACGAATGGTTCTATCACACCACAAACGGCAGCGCCCGGAAATTGTCGGCCGAACAAACGGCCGTTTCGGAAAAATTGGCCGCCCGGTATCCGGAGTATTTCAACAGCCTGGGTTTGCGAACCCCGGACGGTACGCCGTTGACGGACAAAAACTTGATGGATTACATCCAAAGCTTCCTGATCCGGTCGGCGCAACGGGCCAGTGACCAAGGCACGGAAATTCCGGCCCATGCGGGCATTTTGTTGGTAGCGGACGGTAGCGGAAAAGTGACCGGCATCGATCTGGAGATCTATTTGCACTACATCCTGTCCCAACGCGCGCTGAAAAATCCGCCGGCATTCGACGCCATGGGGATCGCCGGCAACAGTCCCACGCCGGAGAATAAAGTATTCGGAACTCCGGAAGGGATTCCGGCTCATTTTACCCCGTTCGGTTTGCAGGAAAAAACAGGGAATCCGCAAGCCGGATTGGATCCCGATCAACAGCATCGCGTATACCTGATGAACCCGATGAATTTCATCGGCCGGGAAAACAATAAAACCGCACCGCACTGGTACATCCGCCACGGTGCCGTGGATCGGGATACGGCATTTCCCGTACCCGTAAACCTTGCTACAAAGCTCGAAAATAATGGGTTCTCGGTCAATTTCTTCCTCCCGTGGAACCGCAACCACTCCGGCGACTATGATCTGGATGAGTTGTTCGATTGGATTAACCACACCTTGGAAAACCCGAATCGATAAAACCAGGTACCCAGCTGCGATAAATACCAAAAAGGCGGTCCTCTTTGTCGACCGTCTTTTTTCCTCTTCGGAATGGTTCTTTTTTATAATGAAAACTTCACGCCGAAGAAATACATTCTCGGAAGAGCGGGTCCGTAAACATACGAAGCGTCTTTAAGTATACCGTAGTCGAGGTCTTTTTGGTATTGGTCGAAGATATTTTTCACCCCGGCGCTCAGTTCCAGGTTGGACGCCGAACCGACCTGGAAAGTATAAGCGAACTTGACTCCCATATCCCAGAAACGAGGGGTGTGCTTCTCGGCAAAATATTCCTCTTCCCCTGTATTGATGGTATGCCGCGCGAGCATGGAGCCGGTATAATTGCCGAATAGAGCAGCTTTCAAGGAGCGGGTAAGCTCGAACGTAGAGGTAAAATAGCCGTATTGATTCGGCGCGCGCGGTATCTTCCGACGGGGCGCCAACTCGCCGTCCGTCCAGTCTTCCGGTCGGTCGTAGCGGCTCGATTGCAAGGTATAGCCCAACTGGATATCGAAGCTACCGGGAAGACCGATTTTTCCTTCGAAATTTACTCCCTGAACTTTGGAGCCGGAGCCATTGCGCCGTTCCCACAACGCAATGGTTTCCTGTTCGTTCATACCGACCGGAACCAGGGTAAAGACATCGTCCAGGATCGTATAAAACCCTTCGACGAGCAGGTTGGTTTGCACCGCCCCGAAGTTTTTGTAGAGGTCGGCCGAGGCACTGAGGCTGTGCGAGTATTCCGGCTTGAGGTTGTCCGCCAGTTCGATCATCGAGAGCATACCGCCCACCGCCTCGACGTGCAAATCTTCGTCGTAAGCCTGCGGAGCGCGGTATCCGCTGGAATAACTGGCCCGCAGGCCGATCTGTTCGGTCGGACTGTAACGGACATTGGCGCGCGGACTCAGTACCGCTTTGTCCATCAGGTTGTGCTTGTCGAGCCGGGTACCGATCAGCAGGCTGAAAGTTTCGTTCTTCCATTCGTTTTGCAGGTAGCCGCCCCATACCCGGGTCGTTTGCTTCAGGTCGCGGCCCAAGCCGAGGAATCGATCGTGCAGGTCGTTGTAGGTATATTCCAAACCGGCGGTCAGTTCGGCCGACAGAAACCACAGGCGGTTCATCGCATAGGTATATTGACTACCCACCACGAAGGTTTTGTCATCCGTCATCCCGTAAGCGTCTTCGTTTCGATCGATCCCGAAGTAACTGTCGCGTTTAATGATTTGAGCGGAGGCAAACGCATCCCACCGGTGCTTGTTGTCCGGGGTAAAGGCATTAAAGCGCAGACCTCCGCCGTCGATTTTGTGGTTAAGTTGCTCGGCGATGTCCGCCTGGTGGGGCGGCCGGTCGAAAGCGTTTCCTCCCCGGCGGAATTCATGAATGTGGTGGTATTCCGCCGTCAACCGGGTTTGGTCACTGGTACGGTAATATCCCCGGAAACCAAGCGTTTCGGAGTTGATTTTGGGTACATTGGAGAAACCGTCGCCGTTGCGGTCGTAAGAACTCCGGTCTTTCAACATACCGAACAGATACAATCCGGCCCGGTGATCGTCCGAGACAAACGAGCCGTTGAACGAAGTATTGATATCGGCTTTCCCGCCAGGGAAAAGGTTGGTCGTGTTACTGATCGATACCGAATTGCGCAGCGGTTCCTTGGTGATGATATTCACCACGCCGCCGATCGCGCTGGCCCCGAACAAGGCCGACCCGCCGCCGCGGATCACCTCCACCCGTTCGATCATACCGACCGGCAGTTGTTCCAGGCCGTAAACCCCGGCCAACGAACTGAATATAGGACGGCTGTCGAGCAGGATTTGCGAGTATTGCCCCTCCAGGCCGTTGATGCGGAGTTGGGTGGTTCCGCAGTTTCCGCAATTGTTCTCCACCCGCAGACCGGGTTGGAAATTCATCACTTCCGTCAGGTTGGCCGAAGCGGTGCTTTCGAAAAGTTTATGGGAAAGTACGTTGACAATGACCGGCGCTTCCTTTTTACTGGTCTCGTTCCGTGTAGCCGAGACCACAATGTTTTCGATCAGTTCGCTGGCCTCTTCCAGCATAAAATTAACTTCCAGGGTTTTATTGGGTTCGGTTTGGACCATTTGTTCTACCGTGGCATAGCCTATGGAGGAAGCTTGCAGGGTGATTTGGCCGATCGGCAGGTTCTTGAGGAAATAATGGCCGGTAGCATCGGTAATGATGCCGATGTTGGTCCCTTTCACCGTAATGGTGATATAGGGCAGATGTTCTCCGGTTTTCACGCTTTCCACATGACCGGTAATGTTGCAGTCGTTGCCCCTGCGGGGTTGTTCGGCAGGAAAGCCCTAGCCGAGTGCCCGAAAGGGAATCAGCGAAATGAGAAGAATAAACAAGTATAAGGTTTTCATAATTTTCCGGTACAGGCAAGGATGCCTGTGATTAAAGTTAAACACAGAAATAGTCGGGAAGCTGTATCGCTACAGCAAAGCGGAAACGGGTTCCGCCAATCGAATCTCATGTTTAACCTGCCGGAGGTCCGCGCAAGGAAAGATGCAGCCGGACATCATTTACGGGCAGCGTTTCGGCATACCGGTTGCGCGGAACCGCCCGAAGCGCGAAAAGCCGGAAAAACAGTTCCACCGCTACTGCCCACATCAGCCACAGCGAAAGCGAAGCAATTAACGCATATTCCGTAGAAGTATGGGTATGTTCGCCGGTATCCGGCGCTTCGGAATAAGGGTACGAGTGGGTAATCAATTTTCCGTCGACGATGTGAGTGTGGGTAAAGAGCGTCGTACCCGCAATAAAGCTGATCAACAGCGCGAGCAAGACGGCACCCGGTATCCTTTTCGGTTGCACCCTTTTCATGATTTTTGAAATACGCTTACAAAAGTAATGTAAAAATCGGGAGGTTGGATTACAGCTTTATTAA
>JAJQAW010000365.1:558-6887 GCA_021203585.1 Rikenellaceae bacterium | reverse complement strand
GGATTGTATCTGTTGTGCCAATAGTTCATCGATCGGTTGATTCTTGACGATATTCATCAATCCGTTGAAAAACCCTTCGTATCCCTCCAGCCGGATATTGGTGCCTCCGAAACCGGAAGAAAGGGTTGTTTGTGCCTGCATACTCATCTTTTTTCTTACAAATTTACCCGCTCTTTTTCGGGACTGCAAGAGTAAAAATACCACTTTACAAGAAAGCGGTATTTTTACTTATTGAATATGCCGGTATAAATTTAGAAGGCCGGAACTTCGGAAAGATCCACTCCCAGCAAGGCCTTGGATAGGGTATTGAGCGGATCGAAAGCGCCTTTGAAATGGACGGTGGTATGGGTATGAGTCAGGGTTTCTCCCGGAGCCAGCGCCGAAGCGGCGGATGAACTTTCGATCTCGTAAAAAGGTCCCATCAGCGAGCCGTCTTCCAGCGGACCATCGTTGTAGGAATTGATTACGTCCCCCTTGAAGGGTTCCTGTTGATGCTCCCACATCGAATTCACGTAATCCCTTGGGGAGGGATCGAAACTAAATTTCACGATCGTCAGTGTTCCGTTCTCCGCGTCGTAGGCTCCGCATACGGGAACAGTCATTTCCGGAGGGGTACCGATTTTTCCGCGTTTGCCGCCGTCTCCTTTGAAGTATAGAACATGATCCGAAATCCTCAATCGGTCATCGCCGATTTTACCGAAATACGAGTCGTTTATCCGAGCGGCGGCGCAGGGTTTTAACGTGATGATAATGGTATTCCGGTCAGAAGTAATGAACTGACCGAGAATCCAGACGGACAGCATGCCGGTCTGCCGGTTCCACGAGAAATCCCCGGCATTGGTCAGTTTATTGACCGAACGAAAGGCCACGGACGGAAGATCTTCGGGTAATTGGATGCCTAACTCGGCTTGAAGGGACTGCTCGTCCAACAGCGATACTTCGCGGTCCAACCGGCATTTGAGTTCCGTATCGGCGTAATTTTTCAGAAGGGTTTCTTTGAAGAAAATCGCTTTCTCGGCCGATGCGCTCACCGTTTCCCAGGCTTGGGTGTCGATTACCGCCGGCGCTTGCCAGTCTTCGAATCCGAAGTCCGATCCTTGCGGAAAGAAGATGGAAAATTGGCCGCCTTCCGGGCCTAACCAGAACCGGTCTTCGCCTCCGAAGTTATTGCAATGGGGGAGAAACCGGCCCGATTCGATCAGTTGATAATTCAGCCATCCATAGCTGTACCCTTGATCGCCGTCAGCGGTGCTGGTCATTACCCGACCCTGATAATCGGGGGTTAATAATACTTTCCGGTCGCCGTTTTGCAATTCGATTACCCTCAGATATTGCTCCAGAAAATGTTTGTCGTCGATATACTTTTTGCCCATGGCTATACGGTTGATGTGAAAGAGCCAAACCGATCCGTGGAAACCTGGATCCTGGTGGATCGCCGTTTAACTCTTATCCATTTTTCATTTTTACGGTAAAGACCGTCATTGCTTGGTATCCGGGGTAATTTCCTCATCGTATACGATGGCCACCTTCCCGCATTTTCCTTCGGCCATCAGGGCAAATCCTTCGCTGGCGCGGTCCAGTACGAAGCGGTCGGTAACCAGGTCTTCAGGGTGGATTCCCCATCGAACAATGCGTTCCACCAATTCTTCCATGCGCCAGATGTTGGTCACCCAGGAGCCGTAGATGGTTTTCTGGTCGTGGATGATATCCGGGCTGGGATTAAATTCTACCGTACCTCCTTCGCCGATAAATACGCAGTGTCCCCATTTCCGGGCTGCGCGGATGGCCAGCTGCCGGCCGTAGGTATTTCCCGAGCAGTCCACCGTTTTTTCACAACCGTTTCCGCCGGTGATTTCCCGTACTTTATCCAGCGCTTGGGCATCGGACAGGAATGAGTGGTCGACCAGTCCTTTTTGCTTGGCCAGTTCGATGCGTTCGGATACGGTATCGACTCCGATCACCTTTTCAGCTCCCATAGCTTTTGCCAGCATGCAGGCAGCCAGGCCTACCGGTCCTAATCCCACTACCAGTACGGCGTCGTTTCCGCTGATGCCGATTTTTTCCAGGCCTTCATAGACGGTACCGAATCCGCAGGCGATTTGTGCCCCATCGGTATAGGTCAGCGAATCCGGGAGCAGGACCAGATCCTTTTCTTCGGCGAGCAGGTATTCGCCCATGCCTCCGTCGCGTTGCCATCCGTAAGCACGGCGATAGGGGCTTGTGCAGCTGATCATATAGCCGCGCCGGCAATCGTTGCATACCCCGCATCCGGAAATGTGGTAGACCACGACGCGGTCTCCTTCTTTGAAGCGGCGTAGTCCGGGACCGGCTTTGACGATTTGACCGGAGGGTTCGTGGCCACAGATTTTGTTTTGGTAACCTTCAGGCCCTTTGCCGAGGTGTTCCCGATAGATGGCGCGGATGTCGCTTCCGCAGATGGTGGAGGATTTCATTTTGATTAAAACTTCTCCGTGTCCGGGTTCCGGGATTTCGACTTCTTTAAGTACCACGGTGCTATCGCCTGGCAGATAGGCCGCTTTCATTTTATTGGACATGATAAAGGTGTATTATGTTTAATTTTTTTGCAAATGTAACAGTTTTCCAAACAGAAAGTTGAAAAAGTCAAGGACATTCATGAAAAGTTTCTGGTGCCGCTTTTTTCAAACCGATGCCCAACCGAGCGCGGAGTGGAAGCGTGCTTAAAGGTCTGCCGAGGTGCTAGCTTGACTCCCTGCTTACAAGTGCGTCAGTTCGCGCCTCGGCAGAGCTCCAAGCAAGTTTAGCTCTGCTCTTAGCTTGTCGTCGGTTAATAAAAAAGAAAAAGCAACAAAGAAAAAATCAAGAATTTTATGGAGTGAAGACCCCCAACGCCCTCGCTTCGGTTAAGCAAGGAGTTTCCTCCATAAAATTCGTTTTCACTGCGTGTTGCCGACCTCGGATTATGTACCGGTGGGTCCTAAAATACAGTTCTTTATCCCCTGCATCTTTTCACCTTGTTTGCTTCTCCTTCTCCTTCTCCTTCTCCTTCTCCTTCTCGTTAGGAAGAGCTTAGGCTTTGATAATTCCGTCCTCGTCCCAAAGGTCTTCCCAGGTGGCGCCTTCCCAGGTGAAAACTTGACCTTTTATGAAACGGTTTTTTTGATCCTGTTGTTTAATGGCTGCCATTTCCTGCTCCGTCAGCGGGTCCTCCGTTACACATCGAAGATTGCTCATGTATTTTTCCGGTTTCACGGAGAACGGAATCGGGATTTGTCCGTTTTGAGCCGCCCATTTGATGCATACCACAGCCGGGTGAATGCCGTGAGCGCGGGCAATGCGTACGATTACCGGGTCTTCGATAGGGACGGTATCTTCGGGAGTTTTATCACGCTCCGGGCGGTTCGGTGAACCGATGGGACAGAATCCGATCGCCGCTATCCCGTTTTTCTGCAAGTATGCGAACAATTCGGGTTGCTGAAAGTGCGGGTGCATCTCCATTTCATTGACCACCGGTTTGATTCGGCAGTCCCGCAACAACAGTTCCATTTTCGGGATCGTCATGTTCGAGGTCCCGATATTCCTTACTTTTCCCGATTCCACCAACTGTTCCATATCACGCCATACTTTCATGTAATTTTCATGGATATAGGGCTTGGCGTGCGGATCGCGGGAATCGACGGTAACCCCTTTGGCATGATGATTCGGGAAAGGCCAATGTACCAGATAAAGATCGAGGTACTCCAATCCCAGGTCGGAGAGCGATTGCTCGCAGGCTTCGATCACCCGGTCGTGGCTATCGTTCCATACTTTGGAGGTGATCCACAGCTCTTCCCGGCTCACGGTACCTTCTTGTATTAATTCCCGGATCGCTTTTCCGATCTCTTTTTCGTTCCCGTACACAGCGGCACAATCGATATGCCGGTATCCCAGCCGAACAGCCTCTTTGACAGCCCGGGCAATGGTGTCGGCATCGTAATTATCCGAACCGAAAGTTCCGAGTCCGACTACCGGAATTTCAGCCCCGTTGTACAGTTTTTTTTTCGGTACGGTATTCGGGTCTACATAAAGCGGATTGGTATTCATTTTTCTGCAGTTAATCGATTATCTGTAAATAAATTTCTTTTCGTGGATTCTGAAAGTGCGGATGCCGTAACCCATAATGACCAGGAAACAAATAAAAGGTAGGATAAAAGAGGCATTTACCGCCGGCATTCCCCATACCGTACCCATGTCGATGATGCGTGCTTGCAGGGGCGGCAGGATGGAACCCCCGAGAATGGCCATGATCAGACCCGCGCTACCGAATTTCGCATCGTCGCCCAATCCGTTCAACGCGATTCCGTATATGGTCGAGAACATTCCGCACATGCATACCGATACCGCCACCAGGCAATACAACCCTTTAATGTCCTGGAAGCCGATGACACCGGCTACCATCGCCGCACCACCGATGGCCAGCGTGGTGAGCATCTTTCCGGGAGAAAAATACTTCAACAGGTAGGTGCAAATAAAGCGGCTCACACAGTGTAGAGCCATGGCGATGATGTTGTATCGCTGCGAGAGTACCTCCGCCGCTTTCTCCGGCATGCCCTGCTCCATAAAGATGCGGGTTCCGTATTGAATGATAAAAGTCCAACACATGATCTGTGCGCCGACATAAAAAAATTGGGCGATGACCCCTTCGCGGTAATGCGGCATGCGAAGAATGCGTTTCAAAACTTGGCCCAGGTTGAGCGCATGGTTCGTATCGGCCGTTTTCGGCATTTTTGCGAACCGGATGATCAAAAAGAGCAGCAAGACAAAAATACCGATACCCACATACGGGCCGATCACCACACTCAAATCCGATTGCTTGACGGCTTCGAAAGCCTCGGGAGATAACTCGGCCCGCTCGGCCGTATCCATGGGATTTAATCGGGCCTGAATCAATTTCATGGCGCAAAACATTCCCAACAAAGATCCCATCGGGTTGAACGATTGGGCCAGATTGAGCCGCCGGGTAGCGGTTCGCGGATCTCCCATACTCAGAATGTAAGGATTGGCACTGGTTTCCAGAAAGGAAAGTCCGCAGGTCAAAATGAAGTAAGCGAACAAAAAGGGATAGTACGTTCCGTTAATCGCACACGGAACGAACAATAAAGCGCCGAAAGCATACAGCGCCAAACCGACCAGAATTCCGGCTTTATAGGTAAAACGACGGATAAACAGTGCGGCCGGAAAGGCCATGGCGAAGTAACCTCCGTAGAAGGCCAGTTGAATCAGAGCGCCGTCGGTCACACTCATCCGGAAAATTTTCGAAAAAGCTTTGACCATCGGATTGGTCAGGTCGTTGGCGAAACCCCAGGCGAAAAATAAAGTGGTGACCAGTATAAAAGGGATCAGTACTTCTCTTGAAATTAGCTTTGGTTTAGACTCCATCGGTATCATTTTTACAGGTTAGTTTTAGCTTCGGAAGGCTAAAATTAATCCAAATCGTCCGAAATACCAAACGCTTTTTGAAATAATTTAAAGATTAAACCCGTCAAAGAAAAGAAATCGAAAGCGGAAGAAAGAAGATCGAAGCGTCCCGGCATCCACACTCGGAGCCACCCGGGCCGGCCTTATAACAAACCGTGACCGAGAAAGCTGAAACATTCACCGACCGTAATGATAATGTGGTCCGTCAAACGAATGTCGAACAGGGCGGCGGCTTCTTTAAGCCGTCTGGTAATTTCCACATCCGCCGGACTGGGTTGAGGTTGGCCGGAAGGATGATTGTGGACAACGATCAGTGAGGTGGCCCATTTTTCTATGGCTCGAAAGATCACCTTGCGGTTGTCGATGATGGTGGAGGTGGCGTTTCCCTGGCCGATTTTGATTTTATCCAAAATGCGGTGGGATGGTCCGAGATAAACCGCCCAGAATTCTTCGTGCGGAAGATCGGAAATCAACGGTTTGAACAATTCTACGACATCCTCCTTATTCTGGATCGATTGAATGAGCAACGCATCTTCCGCTTTTCGACGCTTGCCCAATTCCAATGCCGCCGAGATCAGGGCCGTACGACCGACTCCTATGCCTCGGAACATGCGCAACTGATCGATTTTGGTTACACTCAATTGGGTGAGGTTCCGGTAATGCTTCAGCAGTTTGCGGCTCAGCTCGATGGCCGGTTCGTTTTTGCCTTCCTGGATCAGTATACTGATCAGTTCTGCTTCCGTCAAGGATGCGGCGCCCGAGCGTAGGAGTTTTTGCCGGATCGCTTCGTCCGGCGAAAGGTCCTTTTCGGTAAAGGAGGGAAAACCGTCTTTCATTCGGTAAAATTTACCGAAAGGTAGTAAAAACGGATGGAATTATACGCTGTCCGGGCC
>JAJQAW010000365.1:0-548 GCA_021203585.1 Rikenellaceae bacterium | reverse complement strand
CTTTTTGCACGGTTCGATTCGGGGCGGGATGATTTACCGACACCAACCGTTCGCGCAGCTCCTTGCTTTTGCGGATCGCGGACATCGATTCGTGGGCCGCATGTTGCTCCGCCTCCTTCTTAGACAAACCTTTTCCCTTTCCCAACGCTTCGTCGGCCACGATGATTTGACTGATAAAGCTGGGCGTGTGGTCGTTGTAGTGAGCCGAAGACATGGTGTCGAACGCCACTTTCAGTTTATGCTTTTGACACCATTCGATCAGCCGGCTTTTAAAATCGGTTTCGATCTGGCTGATGTCGTCCAGGCTGAGGTTTTTTCCCAAAATTTCGTTGATAACCAGCCGGTTGACGAAATCATAACCTTTATCCAGGTAAATTGCTCCGATCATGGCTTCCAGGGCGTCTCCGTACAAGTGCTTCTGGATATGATTGTTGCTATACTGGACGATCACGTGTTTATCCAAACCGATCTTTACGGCGATTTCATTGAGCGATGCCCGGCTTACGATTTTCGAACGAATCTGGGTCAGAAACCCTTCGCTTTTATCC
>JAJQAW010000398.1 GCA_021203585.1 Rikenellaceae bacterium | reverse complement strand
CGATATTACGGCCATTTACCGGTTAAGGGCATCCGGCGCGCTCTTCGGACTGAAACAATCCATTCCGGTCGAATGCAAACTGCTGCTGACCGACCGGCTGAGTCAACCGACCATCAATTTCGATATCGAAGTTCCCACTTTCGACCCGGAATTACAGACCATTCTGCAAAGTGTCATGAGCACGAACGAAATGAAATCCCAGCAGTTTGTCTGGTTGCTGATGGCCCGCACCTTTTATGTCGATTCCGGCGAAGGAGACCTGGGAAACATCGGTACCACCGCATCGGCGGCGACCGGTATCGAATTCCTGACCAACCAACTCAGCAGTTGGCTCTCGACCGACCGGTTTAGCTTTAACGTAGGGTACAACCGCAGCGCGGATCAAACCCTGTCGGATGAATTGGAGGGCATGTTCAGCGGAGAAATTATTCCCAATAAACTGCTGTTCGAAGGCGAAGTCAATTATAATTTGGGGGATAAGGATGCGGACCCGAGGGAGCACCAGTTCAGCGGCGATTTTTACCTGACCTACATCATCGGCCGATCGGGAAATCTGCACACCAAAGTTTTCTCCCGCACCATCGACCGCTACGATGAGAATCAGGGACTACAGGAACAGGGAATCGGTCTGTACTACAAGCGGGATTTCAATCATTGGTGGGAAATTTTCCGCCGGCAGCGCCGCTGGAACCGGATGGCTCCGAGTTCCGAGGAAGAGGAAGTACTGCAGGCCGAATCGGAACACGAAAAGCCCATTCTGATCGAAGGAGCGATAGAGGGAGCCGAACCGTTCCGTTTGCTTCCGGAATAAAACCGGCCTGTCGGTTTCACCCTATTCCGGTTTGCCTGCAACCGGAAATGATTAACTTTATTTTAAATACCGAATCGATGGAAATGTTAGCCGATATGGTCTCCCGGGAAACCGGCCTGAGCCTGCAAAGCGTCATCAATATGATCAAACTACTGGAAGAGGGATCGACCCTTCCGTTCATTAGCCGTTACCGCAAGGAGCTTACCGGTAATCTGGACGAGGTGGAAATCGGAAAAATCCGGGATGCCTACTATCGGCTCCAGGAGCTGCAAAAACGCAAGGAGACGATCCTCTCTACGATCCGGGAACAGGGAAAACTGACGGAGGAATTGAGCGGAAAAATCGAAAGCTGCTGGGTATCCTCCCAATTGGAGGACCTTTATCTCCCTTTTCGGCCTAAACGCCGAACGAAAGCCACCATCGCCCGGGAAAAAGGATTGGAACCTTTGGCGGCCCTGCTCATGCGGCAAGACGGCGCTCAACCGGAACGACTGGCCGAACGGTTTGTTAAAGGCGAGGTACTCGATAGTCAGGAGGCCTTGCAGGGAGCTTCGGACATTATCGCCGAATGGGTTAACGAAAGCGAAAGAGCCCGAAATTCCATCCGCCGATTGTTTGAAAAAGAGGGCGTCATTACCTCTCGTGTCATCAAAGGCAAGGAATTGGACGGTATCAAATTTGCCGATTATTACGCGTTCGACGGAATATTGTGCCGCATGCCCTCCCACCGGCTTTTGGCTTTGATCCGAGGGGCCAACGAAGGCATTCTCCGGTTGTCGGTATCTCCGGAAGAGGATCACGCCCTGGACCAACTGTAGCGAATTTTCCTGCGCGGCGATTCTCCGGCCCGAGCCCTGATCGAGGCGGCTGTCAAAGACGGTTATAAGCGGTTGCTCAAGCCATCGATGGAGACCGAAGCGCTCTCCGCAGCGAAAGCACGGGCCGATGTGGAAGCCATCCGTGTCTTTGCCGAAAACCTGCGTCAACTGCTGCTCTCGCCGCCGCTCGGCCAGAAGCGGGTACTGGCCATCGACCCCGGCTACCGGACCGGTTGTAAAGTGGTTTGTCTGGATTCACAAGGCAATCTGCTCCACAACGAAACCATATACCCGCATCCTCTGCAAAAAGAAACGGCTAAAGCCATGAATAAAATCAGCGGATTGCTGGAAAGTTACCGCATCCAAGCCATTGCCATCGGCGACGGTACCGCGGGACGGGAAACCGAACAATTGATCAAGCGGATGCACCTGCCTAAAAACCTGGAAGTGTTTATGGTCAGCGAAGACGGCGCTTCGGTCTATTCCGCTTCGGCTATCGGCCGGGAAGAATTTCCGGAATACGACGTTACGGTTCGCGGATCGGTTTCCATCGGACGCCGTTTGATCGACCCGTTGGCGGAACTAGTCAAAATCGATCCCAAATCCATCGGGGTCGGGCAATACCAACACGATGTGGATCAGGCTATGTTGAAGGCGGCGCTGGATACCGTAGTGGAAAGCTGTGTCAATTACGTGGGAGTCAATCTCAATACGGCATCCCGGCATTTGTTGACCTACGTCTCCGGCCTGGGCTCCTCGTTGGCCGGTAATATCGTAGAATACCGGGTGGTAAACGGGGATTTTCAATCCCGCCAGGAATTATTGAAGGTTCCCCGTCTGGGAACGAAAGCTTTCGAACAATGTGCCGGTTTTCTGCGGATCCCACAGGCGGAGAACCCGCTCGACAACAGCGCCGTGCATCCGGAATCGTACGGTGTGGTGGAGCAAATGGCCCGGGACCTCGGCGTTTCGCTCACCCGGTTGCTGGAAGATCATGAGCTACAGAAAAAAATCGATATTCACCGGTATGTCACCGAAAAAACGGGGCTGCCGACCCTCCAGGACATTCTTTCCGAACTGGCAAAACTCGGACGGGACCCCCGGCAGCAAGCCAAGGCTTTCGCGTTTGCGGATGTGCACAGCATCGAAGATTTAGAAGAGGGGATGATCCTACCGGGAATAGTAACTAATATTACAAATTTTGGAGCATTCGTCGACGTAGGAATCAAGCAGGACGGCCTGGTTCATATTTCTCAACTGGCCGATAAATACGTGGCCAATCCGGCCGATGTGGTCCGACTGCACCAACCCGTTACGGTCAAAGTAGTTACCATCGACCACGAACGGCAAAGGATCGGATTCTCAATGAAAGGGTTACCGGAAAATAACTCCTGATACCTGCTGCCCGCTTCTTTTGCCCGGGAATAGAGTTCCGGTCCCGCCCCATGGCAACCATCCGGTGGAAACTCGAGAAGAGGACAAACTGTGTCAGTCAGAGTGATCCATTCCTTGAGCGGCACGCTTCAAGTTACCAGAAAAACAACGGCAAAAGCCCAAAAAATCACGGCATTGATCCACCCCATCGTTTTGGGGGGAATATGTCCGGCAGCAAACCGATCCGAAAGATATCCGGAAACCCAAGCCAGGGTGGAGAATATGGTCAGGGCGACGAGCGAAGCGATCGCGCCGAGTAAAAATATATCCGCTTTCGGTGTAGTACTGAGCGGATCCAGGAATTGGGGAAATAGGGCCAGAAAAAAAAGAATCACTTTCGGGTTCAATAGATTCATCGTGACTCCGATCCGATACATGTGTCCGAACTTCCATGAAGCGGCCTTACCGGACCCTGAACATTCCGGCTCTTTTTCCGGGGATGCCTCCTTTGACCGGCGTGCGTACAGGCCAATCACCGCGTTTACCCCGAGATAGATTAAATAGATGACCCCGGCATATTTGATGGCTTGCAAGAGGACCGCAGAGCGGGAGATAATCAGGGAAAATCCGAGGGCAGCCGCTGTGGAATGGACCAGAAGTCCGGAGGCCAATCCTGCCGCAACCGCAAGGGCGGTTTTTCTTCCACGCGTCAATCCCTGCGAAAGCACAAACAGGATATCGGGTCCCGGCATGAGGGTCAGCAGTGCAAAAACGGCAATAAAACCAAGGATTTCCACCGCCGCGTCAATTTAATTTGAGTTTTTGTCCGATACTTAGGATACCGTTGGCCGAAATTCCGTTCAGGGCACACAGCTGTTCGACGGTCAACCCGTATTGGCGGGAAATGGAATAAAGCGTATCTCCCCGTTGTACGGTGTACACCCCGGAAGCCGGACGAGATGCCGTTGCACCGGACCCAGCGGAGGAGGAGCTGGAAGCCAGCGAAGGTTGCGAGGTTTGCGAGGCGGCGGAACTCCGGGCCATGGAATTGGAAGCCAGGATCCGCCCGTTTTGACGCACCAAGCGGATTTTTCCCCGTTGAATGGTGCGGTTTTGAGTATCCAAAAACAGGTTGGGATCGAAATGTTCACCCATCACCCGGGTTTCGAAATGGATGTGCTCGGTGGTCGCCCGGCCCGTACGGCCCGACAGAGCGATCGGCTGACCGGCCTGCACGACCTGGTTGGGTTGAACCAGATTTTTAGAGTTGTGCGAATAAACCGTCTCCAAGCCGCTCAGATGACGGATTACCACGATATTCCCATAGCTGGAATAGAGTTTCGACATCCGTACCACTCCGCCCAATACGGCCCGAACGGTATCGTTCGGCGGTGTTTTAATATCCACGCCCGTATGCATGGAGCGTCCCCGCATCCCGTAATCCGAAATTTTATTGCCCGGATAAGGGTAAACGAAAAATTCCGCCAAGGCATCCAAATCGATTTCCAATTCCGAATGGTTTCCGAAGGGGTTATAATCCACAATCCGCACGTGCTCGGTTTCCTTCGAAGCAAAAGTGATCGGCGCGATCACCTCCTGGCGGGAACGGGAAATTTCTTCCGGCATCTCCACCGGAGCCACGGTGAAATTCTCTTTGCACGGGGTGACGAAGGCCGGACCCTCGGAAACCACCACCTGATGCGGAGGAGCGGATTGAACACTGACGCTTTGCGATTTTTTGGTACAGCCGGCAGCCAGAAGAGCCACCGCTAAGAGTATGAGTGTGAGTTTCTGCATTTCTTCTTTATTTATCCGGCCATGAGGTTACAGCCTCTGATTTCAGTTTTATCGATGCGACCTTGAATACGGAAAGAGCCGTCGGCAAGGTTTATGCCCAAATCCTGTGTCTCCAGGAACGAACAGGAGAAGAGATTGGCCAGATCGATGACATTGACTCCTCCCGTGCGGCCTGCCGGCACCCGTTCAAACGGATCGTATAGATCCCGAATGCAGACCTGCATCCACGGGGGAGAACGGAAAAGCCCCTGACCGCTCGAATAGGCTTGAGACAACAATTCGGCCATGCCGTATTCCGAATGGATGGCGGAGACCCCGAAACGTTCGCTCAATATGGCGTGCAATTCTTCCCGGGTGATCTCCTCCCGGTACCCTTTCATTCCTCCCGTTTCCAGAACCGTGAGCTTCGGAACTTCCAGGCGGTATTGTTCGGCCAGATCCCACAACGCGAAACTGACACCCCAAAGGAGAATCTTCCTTCCACGGGCAGCTGCCCGTTCTACCCCTTGGACCAGGGCGCGGTGGTCGTGCAGGAAAAACCCGCCTCCGCCGCCGGTTCCGATCAACCGGTCCACCATGTAGATCAGCGAGGAACCGCTGCGCTGCAGGTAATTGGGCAACAAGGCAAAGATATCGTACTCCGCCGGATGGCCGTAAAATTTCCGGAAACCTTCCGCGAAAGAGGCTTCATACAGGGATAAATCGGCCACATAATGGCGGGCCGGAACCTGTCCGGTGGTAGCGCTGCTGGTAAAAACCATTTCCGGCGGGTGCGCCGCACCGTAAACCCGATGCGTCTTGAATAAACCGACCGGAAGACAGGGAATGCTCTCTACCCGGTCGATGGAAGCCGGTTCGATACCCAAGTAGCCGATATATTGTCGATACGGAGGACAATGCTCCGCCTGGAAACGAAAGATTTCCAGTGCTGTTTCTTCGAATTGTTCCGGTGTGCGGATGGTGAATATCGCTTTCGGATCGATCATCTCCCTCGGTTTTGCCACATGTGTACAAAAATAATAAATTCTTGTCGATAATCGGCAAATTCGTTTTACCGGTTATCCACAAGAACTTATCGTCCCGCCGATCCGGGTTTACCGAACGGAAAATCCGGCTCCCCCATCGGGCCTGGGATCATTCCTCCGATTGCTGCATCATCAGATAACGCTCACAATCCAGCGCCGCCATACAACCGCCGGCGGCGGCTACGATGGCCTGCTGGTATTTCGAATCCTGAACGTCCCCGGCAGCAAACACACCGGCCACACTGGTCTGCGAACTGTCCGGCCAGGTTTTGATATAACCCTCCTGGTCCAGTTCCAGCTGACCTTTAAAGAGCTCCGTATTCGGATGGTGGCCGATAGCCAGGAAAAATCCGTCGATTTCGATGGTCCGCTCCGCCCCGTTGCTGTGCACCAGCAGCGCTCCCGTTAGACCGTTATCATCGCCCAGCAACTCTTTGGTGTTGTGTTCGAACAGTACTTCGATATTCTCCGTCTGCATGACCCGCTGCTGCATGACCTTGCTGGCGCGCAGGTAATTTTTACGAACGATCATGTATACTTTTTCCGCCAGCGTGGACAGGTACAAGGCATCTTCGCAGGCCGTATCGCCGCCGCCCACGACGGCCACTTTTTTCTTTTTGTAGAAAAAACCGTCGCATACCGCACACGCCGACACCCCCAAGCCCATAAATTTGCTCTCCGAGGGCAGCCCCAGGTAGCGGGCCGTAGCGCCGGTGGCGATGATCACCGCCTGGGCGAGTATTTCTTTGTTGCCGTCCACCTGAATTCGAAACGGACTTCCGTCGGTCAGCTCGACCCGGGTTACCACGCCCATACGGATATCTGCCCCGAAACGAGCCGCCTGACTGCGCAGGTCTTCCATCATTTCCAGTCCGCCGATCCCATGGGGATAACCGGGAAAATTTTCGATATCGGTAGTCGTGGTCAGTTGTCCACCGGGGGTGATTCCCTGGTAAAGCACGGGAGAAAGGTTCGCCCGTGCGGCATAAATAGCCGCCGTATAGCCGGCAGGGCCGCTGCCTACGATCAGGACTTTTACTTGTTCTGCTTCCATTTGCTGGACAGGGCTCAGCCGCCTAGCCTATGA
>JAJQAW010000329.1 GCA_021203585.1 Rikenellaceae bacterium | reverse complement strand
CCTCCCGAGACCCTCGCCTTGAGGCTAGTTACAGACCAGTCGTCGACGATACAGCCTACTTCGCCCGTCGAAGCAATCTCTACCCCCAGTACCGGGTCGGCTTTCTGTAGCCGGGAGAAGGAGAACTGCGGAGCTTTGATGCCGACATAGTCCAACTCGAAGGCCGATTTGTGCGGCGGTTCTACGGTTTCACCGAGCATCACCCGTGTAGCCAGTTCGATAAAGTTGACTTTCAGTACTTTCGATACGAACGGGAAACTGCGCGAGGCCCGGAGGTTGCACTCGATCACCTTGATGTCGTTGTCCTTGGCCAATAGCTGCATATTGAACGGGCCGGAGATGTTGAGGCCCTGGGCAACCTGCCGGGAGATTTTTTTGATCCGGCGCATCGTCTCGACGTACATTTTCTGCGCGGGGAAAACCAGTGTCGCGTCGCCGGAGTGTACACCGGCAAATTCCACGTGCTCGGAGATCGCGTAGGCGATCACCTCCCCGTTTTGGGCTTCGGCATCGATTTCAATCTCTTTGGCGTTTTCGATGAATTCGGTCACCACGACCGGGTATTGTTTCGATACGTTGGTCGCCAGTGTCAGGAAATGTTCCAGTTCCTCTTTGTTCGATACGACGTTCATCGCTGCGCCGGACAGGACGTAGGAGGGTCGGATCAGTACCGGGAAGCCTACTTCGTCCACGAATCGGTAGATCGCATCCATCGAGGTGAGTTCCTTCCAGCGGGGTTGGTCGACGCCGATTTCGTCGAGCATCGAACTGAATTTGTGGCGGTCTTCGGCCCGGTCGATGTCTTCGGCCAGGGTGCCGAGGATCGGAACCTGTTGGTGGTGCAGGCGCATAGCCAGGTTGTTGGGAATCTGTCCGCCTACCGATACCACCACGCCCATCGGTAGTTCCAGGTCGGTGATATCCAGTACCCGTTCCAGGGTAAGCTCGTCGAAATAGAGGCGGTCGCATTCGTCGTAATCGGTCGAAACAGTTTCCGGATTGTAGTTGATCATGATCGAACGGTAGCCCCGCTGGCGAATCGTGTGGCTGGCATTGACCGAACACCAGTCGAATTCGACCGAACTTCCGATGCGGTAGGCGCCGGAGCCTAAAACGATCACATCTTTGTCGTCGCGCGGGAAATCCACATCGTGCGAGGTGCCGTTATACGTCACGTACAGGTAGTTGGTCATGGCCGGGTATTCGGCGGCCAGCGTGTCGATCTGTTTGATGACCGGCGTGATGCCTCTTTTTTTGCGGGCTTCCCGTACCTGGAGCATTTCCGCTTCGATGTGCTCGCTGTCCGGTTTGAGTACCGTGCGGGCCAACTGGAAGTCGGAAAATCCTTTTTGTTTGGCCTTCAGTAAAGTTTCATCCGGCACGGCCTCGATCGTTTGGTACCGGCTCAATTCTTTTTCCAGCGTCACGATGCCCTGTAATTTTTCCAGAAACCATCTATCGATCTTGGTCAAGGCGTGAATCTGGTCGACCGTGTAGCCCTGATGCAGGGCATGGGCGATCACGAACACCCGTTTGTCGGTCGGACGGCTCAGGGCTTCGTCAATGTCGATGTCCGAGAACTCTTTATTGGCTACGAAGCCGTGCATGCCCTGTCCGATCATCCGCAGGCCTTTTTGGATCGCCTCCTCGAACGTGCGGCCGATGGCCATTACCTCGCCGACCGATTTCATGCTCGATCCCAACTCGCGGGATACGCCTTTGAATTTACCCAGGTCCCAACGGGGGACTTTGCAAACGATGTAATCCAGTGCGGGTTCGAAACAGGCGGAAGTGGTTTTAGTCACCGAATTTTTCAGCTCGTGCAAGCCGTAGCCCAGCCCCAGCTTGGCGGCCACGAAGGCCAGCGGATAGCCGGTAGCTTTGGAGGCCAGTGCGGAGCTTCGGCTCAGCCGAGCGTTCACCTCGATCACCCGGTAATCTTCCGAATAAGGATCCAGGGCGTATTGTACGTTGCACTCGCCCACGATGCCGATGTGACGGATGATTTTGATGGCCAGTTTGCGCAGTTTGTGGTATTCGAAGTTGGTCAGCGTCTGCGAGGGAGCCACTACGATGCTCTCGCCGGTGTGAATGCCCAGCGGGTCGAAATTTTCCATGTTGCAGACCGTGATGCAGTTGTCGAACCGGTCCCGTACCACTTCGTATTCTACCTCTTTCCAGCCTTTGAGGGACTTTTCGACCAAAATCTGCGGGGAGTAGGTGAAAGCTTTTTGAGCCAGCGTCTGCAGCTCCTGCTCGTTATCGCAGAAACCGGAACCCAGCCCCCCCAAGGTATAGGCGGCACGGATGATGATCGGATAACCCAACTCTCGGGCTACTCTTCGGGCTTCTTCTACCGTCGTAACGGCTTCGCTTTTAATGGTTTTAACATCGATCTGGTCCAGTTTTTCGACGAATTTCTCGCGGTCTTCGGTATCGATGATCGCCTGAACCGAAGTTCCGAGTACCCGGACCTTGTATTTTTCGAGAATACCGTCTCGGTACAGCCGGACTCCGCAGTTCAGCGCCGTCTGCCCCCCGAAGGCCAGCAGAATTCCTTGCGGCCGTTCTTTGGCGATCACATCTTCCACATATTTCGGAGTAACCGGCAGGAAATAAACCCGGTCGGCGATGTTTTCCGACGTTTGGATCGTGGCGATATTGGGGTTAATCAGAATGGTTTCGATGCCCTCTTCTTTCAGGGCTTTCAAGGCCTGGGAGCCGGAGTAGTCGAATTCGCCGGCTTCGCCGATTTTCAAGGCTCCGGAACCGAGCAACACTACTTTTTTGATCTGTTCAGTCATTCTATTATTTTGTTTTAGCTTCCGTTTAAGCGGGGTACCGTACCCGGTATTAAAGGTCTGCCCGTTGAAATCGGTAGTGGCACAAGATCCACAATCCGATCATCCATAGCAGACTGACGGCCAAGTAGACGGCCGTATCGGCTGGTGTTGTCGATACGACCAGGCCGAGCAAGGAGGGCGCTGGAATCAATTGATCCGCCGATTTCAGCGGCAGATAATTTCCGACCGGAAGGTACCGGTTTATAAGAGCTACCAACAGGTTTTCGATAATGAACGCATAGAGAAAATATAACCCGATGCTGATTCCGGATCGCCGGAAAAACAGCGCTAAGACCATAGCCACGGTCATATAGGCGATGGACTGGATGAAAAAAAGCAGACGTACTGCGCATTGATCAGGGAAAAGGTTCCGCCGGCACGGATTCCGAAAAAGCAGCCGATGAGAAAAACCAGCAGGGTTACGGCAAGGCCCAGTAAAACCATTACCGCTGTTTTGGCCCACAGAAACTGGCTGCGGCTCTGTCCGTCGAGGATATTTTGCCGGTGGGTACGGAACGAGAATTCATTGCATACCAACAGGATCAGCATCAATCCGGGAAGAAAAAGTAGGAAACTACTCAGATAACCAACCGTTTTCCATACTTCCGGGAAAGCGAACGGTTGTCCGATCAGTATGCGCGACAGATCCGGAACCTGGGCCTGAGCCTGGTTGCGCATTTCGACCACGCCGTAGCACAAATAATTGAGTCCGAATACGCTGACCGCGAAAAATCCCAGCAGCCACAGGAAAGCCCGGAATTTGCGGATTTTCATCCACTCGATATTCAGTAAATGCCACATACTTACCGGGGATTTTCAGGATTAGCGATCAATTCGAAGAAAATGCTTTCCAGGCTTTTCTTTTTCAGTACCAGTCGGGTCAATACGATATCCTGCGAGAAACACCAGGCATTGAAGGTTTCCGTGTCGATTCGGTTGCTCGGCAGATTCATGGAAATAAACGTCTCTTCCCGGGTTATTTGCTCCCTGGGGTAGTTGGTCTTTCAGGACCCGATACAGTCGATCGTTGTCGCGGGAAGCTATTTCCAGCCGATCCCCCTCGGCCAGGATTTCATCCGATTTTCCGGCTGCCAGTAACTTGCCGGATTTGAGAATGGCCACATGAGAACACACTTTTTCCACCTCATCCAGCAGGTGGCTGGCCATGATAATGGTATGTCCCGCAGCGCCCAATTCCCGGATCAGGCTGCAGATCTCGGCAATTCCTTCCGGATCGAGTCCGTTGGTCGGTTCATCCAGCACCAGGACTTGCGGATTTCCCAGCAGCGCTCCGGCTATCCCGAGCCGTTGTTTCATGCCCAGCGAAAAAGTGCTGAATTTGCTGTTTCGGCGCTCGTAAAAACCTGTTTTTCGCAGGGCGCTGTCGATTTGATCGAAAGGAACTTTTTTGATCCCGGCGGTGATTTTCAGATTATCGACCGCCGAGAGATAGTGGTAAAAATTGGGGGTTTCTAGCAGCGTGCCGACCCGTTTGCGGAGTTCTGCGGGCGGGGTTTTTTCATCTTCGAACAACCGGCAGCTTCCGGAGCTTGCGCGGGTGATTCCCATTGCGATCCCGAGCAGCGTGGTTTTTCCGCTGCCGTTGGGCTCGAGAATTCCGAAAACACACCGCTCCGGAACTCCGAAAGAGACCTCCTGCAAGGCCCGTATCGAACCGTAATGTTTGGTAACGTGTGTGACTGTAAGTATATTCATGCCCAGATTTTAAAGATCATTGTATGGGACTGGTCAGACCCGTCAGGAGAATCTTTTCTCATTGCCTGATGCAGGTGATGGGTCGTACTGCCGGTCTGCTGATCAGTGTTGGGGGGACCAAACGGCCTGCGGCGCTTTCTGTGGCCGCCGCTGCGGCCTGAATCGAATCGTGACTTGTTACCCGATCTTCGCTATCCCTTCTTCTTCGCCCCATGGGGTTAAAATCGATTCCGCCGTTACCGGGTACCGGTCCCTCTTTTTCCGTTCTCCCTTTCCGTTCGGGAGCAGCCATCGATTCCTTTCACTGATCCGTAAACGCCGGGAGCGGCTAGGAATTCAGAGCGGTTTTTATATGTTCGATAAAATCGTCGAACAGGTATTCCGTATCCACGGGACCGCTGGAGGCCTCCGGATGGAATTGAACCGAAAAGAAAGGCTTCGATTTGTGGCGGATTCCTTCGTTCGTGCCGTCGTTCAAGTTGACAAAATAGGGCTCCCAGTCACTACCCAGTCCGGTAGGATCGACCGCATATCCGTGATTTTGCGAGGTGATGACCGCTTTGTCGGTGCCCACCTCGAGTGCCGGTTGGTTGTGGCTCCGGTGTCCGTATTTCAACTTATAGGTATCTGCACCTGCGGCCATGGACAACAGATGATTGCCCATGCAAATGCCGAAGATCGGTTTGCCGATGGCGAAGGCCTTCCGAATGTTTTGAATGGTAGCTCCGCACATTTTCGGGTCTCCCGGTCCGTTGGAGATCATCACCCCGTCATAATCGAGCGTGGTAAAATCAAAATCCCAGGGGACCAGTGTCACGGTGGTATCCCGATCGCACAAACACCGAATGATATTGTATTTGCTTCCGCAATCCACCAGAACCACTTTGTATGGGCCGTTTCCGAAGGTTTTCACCTCTTTGGTGCTGACCTGCGCCACCAGGTTGTCCTGATTGGGGTCTATAAATTCGGGCGGAACCGGCAATCCCTCGATCGCTACTTTACCCAGCATAACCCCATGTTCGCGGATGATCTTGGTAATTTGGCGGGTATCTACGCCGTAAATTCCCGGAACTCCTTGCTCCTGTAGCCAAGCGTCGAGGCTTTGCAGCGCATTCCAGTGACTATACTCGAACGAGTAATCCGAAATGACGAGGGCTTTGATGTGGATTCGGTCGGATTCAAAAAAATTGGGAACTCCGTTTTCCGATTGATTGCCCGGTACTCCGTAATTCCCAATTAAAGGATAAGTGATGATTAAGATTTGCCCCGCGTAAGATGGATCGGTAAGACTTTCGGGGTAGCCGGTCATGGCGGTATTGAAAACGACTTCCCCGGTAACGGGGGTGGGAGAGCCGAAGCTGAACCCCGTAAATTCATGTCCGTCTTCCAGAATCAGACGGGCTTTGGTTTGATTTGACATGTATGCAGTAAGTGTTTGAGTGCTAAAATCTTCGGGGTTTTTGGCGAAACTGTCCGAGTAGTTCGATATTCAGATCGATTCCTGAGTATATATCTCCCGCCGGATGGTTCCCGTACTTAACCGCTCCCGGCGGATCGGTCCCGCGTCTGCCCCTTCCCTCATGGATCGGTTTGCATGCCTGCTTCCCGAATGGATCGGTTCCCGTGCCTGCTTCTCCAATGAATCGGCTCCCGTGCCTACCTTTCCAATAGTAGCATTCCCGTGTCCTCCTCCCTAAAGCATCGGTTTCCGATTTCTCCATCCTTCCCCTTCCGAAGAAAGACACGTGTCCGAACCCCGGCTCATGGACCGTACTTTCGATCCGGGTATAGACCAGTTTTCCATTACACCCCGGTTGCTAACCCTTAGCTGAAACTGCCTCTTTTTAGAAGTAGGTTTCTAAAATGCAAAGTTACGGACTTTTTTGTTTCGCTACTCCTCCAAAGGGAAATTTTATTCCGGTTTTGAGGAAAGGAAAAATAACCACCCCTTCTTTTAACTCAGTGGCCGGCGGCCGGAGAACTTGACCGGATCGAAACGATGTCTATCCGTAAGCTCATGTGGTCAGACTTGTCGCAAACCTTGCCCGTGCAAAAAGAAACAGACGTGAAACAAAAATGTTTATTCCATGCACAGTTAAATCGCCATAATTTCACCACTGGAATAAATCAGACACTTTCCTGTGTCCGAATCGGTCTATTTCTCATGACCTTACCCTGCAAATGTAGGGAGTTTTGCCAAGAAACTTGTCTACCAAATCGACAGCTGTGACGACCGCACCGGCATTTACGTGATCGTTATACATCCGAAGCAGTCGGGATTTATAACTTTCTACCTTGCTGTTTACCGATACGGCATCATCTGTTCGTCCGATGGCTTTTTGCTTTTGCTGGCTCCATAGTTTTGGATCAATCTCAGCTCTTGCGCCGAACGCCGTGGATTGTCCATTG
>JAJQAW010000372.1 GCA_021203585.1 Rikenellaceae bacterium | reverse complement strand
TTGCTATGTTAAAAGAAAATTTGATCCGGATCTACCAGGAGAGCTTCCGGGCGAACTGGGAACTGCCCTGCCTATCGGATTATTTTAAAGCGGAAGACCGGTTTACCTATGGAGAGGCGGCCCGAGAAATCGCCAAACTCCATTTGCTGTTCCGGGAGTGCCACGTCAAAAAAGGAGATAAAATTGCTCTCTACGGACGGAATAACGTGCGGTGGTGTCTGGTTTATATGGCCACCATGACCTACGGAGCCGTGATCGTGCCGATCTTGCAGGATTTCAATTCCAACGATATCCAACATATTGTTAACCATTCCGATTCGGTGCTGCTCTTCGTGGGCGATCAATACTGGGATTCCATTGTTCCCAGTAAAGTGGAACGGATTCGAGCGGTTTTTTCGCTGACCGATTTCACCTGCCTGTACGACGGACTGGGCAGCGCGATTCGGAATTTTACCGAATCGCTGGATCGCCAGTTCGAAAAAGCCTATCCGGAAGGTTTCACTCCGCAACAAGTCTGTTTCGCAGCGGTAAAGAACGAAGATCTGGTACTGCTGAACTACACCTCCGGAACCACCGGATTCAGCAAAGGAGTCATGATTTCGGTCAATAATTTGACCGGAAACGTGCTGTATGCCATCGGAGAAAAAGTTCATTGGCGAGGAAGCCGGGCACTCTCTTTTCTTCCGCTGGCACATACCTACGGTTGCACGCTCGATTTTTTACTGCCGATAGCCGTTGGTAGCCACCTGACCCTGCTGGGAAAAATTCCCTCCCCGAAAATTCTGATGGAGGCAGCCCGGAAAATCCAGCCGGATATCATATTTACGGTTCCCCTGGTACTCGAGAAAATATATCGAAAACAGGTTCTGCCGCAAATGCAGCGAAAAACCGTACAATTGGCTCTAAAAATTCCCCTATTGCGGGATAAAATTTACGAATCGGCTAAAAAAGAACTTTCCGATGCCTTGGGCGGGAAGTTTAAAATGATCGTCGCCGGAGGAGCACCGCTCAACCGGGGAGGTCGAAGAATTCTTGTGTAAAATCCGGTTTCCCATCACCGTAGGGTACGGCATGACCGAATGCGCTCCGCTGATCAGTTTTTCGCGGGCGGAACATTTCGTTCCGCATTCCTGCGGAAGACCGCTCAAAGGCTTTATGGAGGTAAGAATCGATTCTACCGACCCGTATCGGGTAGTGGGAGAAATTCAGACCCGGGGCGAAAACATGATGTTGGGTTATTACAAAAACCAGGAAGCGATCCAGGCCGTTTTTACCGAGGACGGTTGGCTCAAGACCGGATAACTCCCTGTTTATCCGGGGACGTTGCAAAAGCATGATTCTTTGCTCGAACGGCCAGAATATTTATCCGGAAGAAATCGAAGCGAAAATCAACAATATGCCGGGAGTTTCCGAAAGCCTGGTCGTCGAAAGAAGCGGATGGCTGGTGGCCTTGGTTTATCCGGATTACGATCTGAGTACCCACGGAGAGGTCAACAATGAGCTGGAACGGTTTCGGGCCCTGATGGAAGAAAATCGAGTCGCGGTCAATCACAGGTTGGCTGCCTACGAGCAAATCTCCGAAATCGTCCTTTTCCCGACCGAGTTTGAAAAGACCCCCAAGAAAAGCATCAAGAGATACCTCTATAATATTTTGCCCGGATAATATTTCCCTCGGTTTTGCGTTATCTTTGCAATCGTAAAAACTAACCGGAGAAATTATGCCGCCTCTTTTTCTGATTATCCTGTTTTCCATCGGTGCCTTAGCCTTGCTGGTATTGGGATACTGCATCACCTTCTTCCTCAAAGGCCGCCACCTGCAGGCCGAAGTGGGTGAAAACGACCATATGAAAGCGTATGGAATCAAATGCACTTCCCAACAAATCCGGGAAGACGAGGCGGATTTGCGCGGAATTCCGGTCACGGAAATCCCTGGAATTTGTACCGATTCCGCATGCCATCGGTGCACCGAGACCTGTGCTCCCCCCAAAAACAGCCTGTAAGGTGTATTTCGGGCCATTCGTTTTTTTTAGGTCTCACCCGTGCTTTTTCCCTGGCACCCGCAATCATACGGAGCGCTAAACCCCGTGAGTGCCACATTCCGAGATCCTCGAATCGCGCTCCGTATTTTCTACCATTTGCCTAAGCAATCACCCATAAACAGTCCGCCATGAATTGGAAGCCGTCCCTTTTCTCCATGATCCTGCTCGGAGGGTGTTTCTCCTTTTTTTCCGGCCATGCAAAAAAGCCGGAACGAACCATTCTTTTTACCATCGACGGAATGACTTCCGGCATGGAGGAACGGATCGATATGCCGAATTTTTCCGCGTTGATCCGGGAAGGAGTCTGGTATAAGGAAGTCCACTTGCCTCTTCCCGCTCACCCCGTCCAGAGCGATTCTTATCCCTGGAGTTGTTCCATTCCGAATCCGGTACTGATGTCCGGAACCATTTTTATCGGACAGCCCGGTGTATCCGAAAACCTGATTCAATCCTCTTTTAAAGAACGTCCTACGGCATTCACCGTCAATTCCGGCTCTTACGCGGCTATCCGAGAAGGATTTTCTATTTACCGGCAGGTACCCAAAGGGGAAATGGATCCGGTCTACCGGGATGAGGCGGCGGTAGAAGCCATGAAAGCGATTATTCTGGAACATGACCCGGAGTTTATGCGCATCCATTGCCAAGGCTTGGGCTCTTCCGGTTCCCGCACTCAAACGCCAGGAAAACCCTATACGGACGATATCTGGCATCCGGAATCTCCCTGGCGTTTACAAGCCCGGCATACCGACCGGGTGCTCGGAGAATTCGTACAATGGTTGAAGGCCCACGATTTATGGGAGAATACCGTGCTGATCGTTATGGGGGACCACGGTCAAGCCGATGCGGGCTGGCACGCACCATATGCACAGGGAAGCCGGACTACCCAAATGGTGGTGGCGGGGAAAAATATCCGGCGTGGGGTGGTCTTCGACTATGCGGAAATCATCGATCTGGCGCCGACCGTCGCCTGGTTGCACGGGCTCGCCCCACCTCGGTTCAGTGACGGCCGGATTCTCGAAGAGTTGATCGAAGATCACGGCGGCGAATCCGTACCGCTCGAGCGCAGACCGTGGATGAAACTATTGAACAACGCCCTACTTGAGCACCACGTCCGGCAACCGGAATGCAAGGAGGATCCGGAATTGGATATCGAGATGATCGCCCGCTGGCATGAAGGAGCGTGTGGAGCCGATTATCCACAATTCGTATGGCGCCAACAGGAAAAAGTTTTTGGCGGCAGTAATCATCCGCACCCATCGGTTACCCTGGATTCAGCCCGTACCGGGGTCGGCCGAAGCCATTCCGCACCGCGACGATAAAGGGAAGCCCGTTTTTCAGCGCCACCCTTCTACTGGGCCTGCTCCGGATTTCGGTCGAAATAAATGTCCAGTAATTCCTTAGCCGCTACAAAAGAACTTTTGCGGTTTTCCAGAATTTCCTGTTCGATTTCCGGCAGCCGGTCTCGGATGGCCGGGTTTCGGTAGAACGAATCTTTCAGGACCTCGTCAATGGATTCGTACATCCAATAGCGGGATTGCCGATTCCGGTTTTCCGTAAAATATCCGTTTTGTCTGGTAAACTGGAGAAAATCTTCTACACCGCCCCAGATTTCACGCAATCCGGTCTTTTCCACGGAGGAACAGGTATATACCTTCGGTTTCCAGCCCGATTCCGGCATGGGAAAAAGTTGCAAGGCGTTAACAAAATGACTTTTGGCCAGTTCCGTACGCTCCTTATTCGTGCCGTCCGCTTTGGTGATTCCGATCATATCGGCCATTTCCATAATTCCCCGCTTGATCCCTTGTAATTCATCGCCGGCCCCTGCAATTTGCAACAGCATAAATAGATCGACCATCGAATGCACCGCCGTCTCGGATTGCCCCACGCCGACCGTCTCTACAAAAACCACATCGAATCCGGCCGCTTCGCACAAGACGATGGTTTCTCGAGTTTTCCGAGCTACGCCGCCCAATGAACCGGCTGCCGGAGAGGGTCGAATAAATACATCCGGATTGTGTACCAGGGTTTCCATACGGGTTTTATCGCCCAGAATGGAACCTCCGGAACGCTCCGAACTCGGATCGATGGCCAACACGCAAAGTTTATGATCGAGTCCGGTAATCATATAACCGATCGCTTCGATAAAGGTGGATTTCCCGGCTCCCGGAACTCCGGTAATGCCGATGCGAATCGAATGGCCGGCATACGGCAGACAACGTTCGATGATCTCCTGAGCCTGTGCATAATGCCGGGGCAGTAAACTCTCCACCAGGGTGATCGCCTGACTCAGAATGGTGATATTTCCTGCGCGTATTCCCTGTACATATTCTTCCGTGGAGTAGCGTTGACGGGCCTTTTTCTTAAAATACGGATTGACAATGGGCGGTTGTTCGATGCCTTTTGCCACCTCCAGCAGCGCGCTGTAATCGTGTTCCAGTTTATGATGATCTTCAAAATGTTCCATAGAGTTCCGTGTCCACTTTTCACACCAAAGGTACGCTTTTCACAGCCATTGGCAATCAATTTTTCTAACTCTGTCGCGTTTATCAACAATAACCCTCGTCCATCGGATGGGGACGAGGGCTGTTGTGCATCCTCATGTTCGGCATTTCCGGTACCATGGCCCGGATCGGTAGGAGAACGCCCCTCCCTTAGGCCGAACCGGGATTTGGCATGGACGGAGTAAACCGGTTTCTATTCGTCCTTGTCGGTATCCGTATAGGCTTTCAACAATTTATCCTGAACATCGGAAGGCACTTGCTCGAATAAAGCGAACTTCATGGAATAGGTCGCCCGGCCGTTGGTGAGTGAACTCAACGTGGTCGAATAGCGGTACATTTCGGCCAACGGCACCCGAGCCGTAAGGATTTCGATGCCTTTGTCGCTGGACATTCCTTCGATCATAGCCCGACGGTTTTGCAAATCGCTCATCACATCCCCCATCTTATCGCTCGGCACCAACACCTCCACACTGTAAATGGGTTCCATAATCTTCGGACCGGCATTTTTAAAGGCCTCCTTGAAGGCATTTCTTCCGGCCAGTTTGAAGGAGATTTCATTCGAATCTACCGGATGCATTTTACCGTCGTATACCACCACGCGGATATCCCGGGCATAAGAGCCGGTCAACGGACCCTCTTCCATTTTTTCCATAATCCCCTTGAGGATGGCCGGCATAAAACGGGCATCTATCGCTCCCCCGACAATCGAACTGTAATAAACCAGCTTGCCGCCCCATTCCAGTTCGATGATCTCTTTGCTCTTGATATTCATCGTGAGTTCCTTGCCGTCCACTTTATATTTCGACGGTTCCGGCATATCCTCGTAGTAGGGTTCGATCACCATAGCCACCTCGCCGAATTGACCCGCACCGCCCGACTGCTTCTTGTGACGGTAACTCGAGGCGGCGGTTTTAGTGATCGTTTCCCGGTAGGAAATACGCGGAGCCAGAAACTCCATCTCGATCTTATTATTATTGGCTATATTGGTTTTTAAAATGTTCAGGTGATGTTCCCCCTGTCCCTGAATGATCGTCTGCTTGAGTTCCTTGGTGTATTGCACCAGAATCGTCGGATCCTCCTGCGAAGCCTTATTCAACAATTCACCCAGTTTTTCATCGTCCGAGGAATTCTTGGCGCGCACGGCTGCCCGGTAACGCGGTGCGGGAAAGCGCATCGGACTGATCTCAATATCCGATCCCGCCTGAGCCAGCGTTTGGTTGGTGCGGGTTCCTTTTAATTTTACGGTGCACCCGATATCACCGGCAACCATTTCGGTGACTTTGGTACGCGTTTTTCCGGCTACCGCATAGATTTGAGATATTTTCTCTTTGTTGCCCGTTTTGGAATTGACCAATTCCATGCCTTCAGTCAGTTTTCCCGACACCACTCGGAAATAAGTGACCTCCCCTAAATGCTGTTCAAAGGCGGTTTTGAAAACAAATAAAGCAGTCGGTCCGTTTACATCCGCAGGTACCGGCGTACCGTCTACCGTAGTCATCGGCGGAGCATCGGCCGGGCTCGGCGCTACGCGGGTTACAAATTCCATCAACCGTTTGGTACCGATATTTTTCCGGGCCGAGGTACAAAATACCGGAATCAGATCCCGGTTGGCGATGCCCAGTTTCAATCCGGCCCGCATTTCATCCTGCGTCAGGTCTCCCTTTTCGAAAAAGAGCTCCATCAGCGCTTCGTCATTTTCGGCGGCCGCTTCTACCAATATATTTTTCAGTTCCAGGGCCTGATCCATCTGATCGTCCGGTATTTCTAACTCTTCACGGATACCGGTATCGCCTTGAAACTTATACATTTTCATCATCAAAACGTCAATAAACGCATCGAAGTCGGGACCCGGATTGACCGGAAACTGCACGATGACCGGTTTTACCTGGGAATTGGCGCGCAACGATTCCACCGTGCCTTCCCAATTGGCCTTTTCGGCATCCAGCTTATTGACTACGAATATGATCGGTTTTTCATGTTTACGGGCATAACGAGCTTGGATTTCAGTTCCGACTTCGAAACCTTCCTGAGCGTCTATGACCATTAATCCGACATCCGCCACCTTAAATGCGGAGAAGAGACCTCCGCAGAAATCGTCCGATCCCGGCGAGTCGAAAATATTCAATTTCTGGTTGTTGAATTCGGTGTAAATCAGGGTGGAATAAATAGAGCGTTTGTAGGTGTGTTCAATGTCCGTGTAATCCGATAAAGTGGATTCCGATTCGACGGTGCCCCGGCGTTCGATCACTTTGCCTTCATAGGCCATAGCTTCTACGAGTGTGGTCTTGCCGGAGCCGGAACTGCCCAACAGCACCAGGTCCTTGATCTCTTTGGTTTGGTACGTTTTCATAGCGTTATCAGTTTTTAGTTTGCGGATCTTTCTTTCAAAACGGAAAGAACGATTCCATAAATATAAAAATAATTTAATACAATTGCAATCAAATCCCCGAGTAATTATTATATCATGGAGCAGAATGATCCCGAACCTATTAAGAAAAAAAATTTATTTTAGATTTAGGGATACAGCACGCCACTCGGTGAACC
>JAJQAW010000096.1:4987-7138 GCA_021203585.1 Rikenellaceae bacterium | reverse complement strand
CACAGACGGTGTTTCTGTCCTCCCGAGACGTTGACCCCGCCCCGCCCCAGGACAGTATCGTAGCCGTCGGGAAAGGAAACGATAAAATCATGAGCCTGAGCCGCTTTTGCCGCCCGGATCACCTCTTGCTGCGAGGCCTGTGGATCTCCCCAGCGCAAATTTTCGAGGATGGTACCGGAAAATAGTACGTTTTTCTGCAACACCATTCCCACCTGACAATGCAGTTCATCCAAGCTGTAGTCTTTGACATTTTTTCCGTCGATCAGCACCTCTCCAGCCGTCACATCGTAAAGCCGGGAAATGAGTTGTACGAGTGTCGTTTTGGCCGAGCCGGTAGCTCCCACCACCACCAGCGTTTCGCCCGGAGTGGTTTGGAAAGAGATATCGCTCAGCGCGTCGCTGTCCCCGTCGCCGTAGCGGAAACTGACCCGTCGGAATTCGACCACCCCTCGACGGATATGGTTCTCTCCCGAAGCCCCTTCGGGCGTATCGGCCAGCGATGGCTCGGTGTCCAATACTTCCAAGATCCGATCGAAAGAGGCGGAAGCCCGGGCAAAGGTCATGATCACCATGCTTAGCATCATCAGCGACATCAGCACCTGCATCGTATAATTGACAAAGGAAATCAGCTCCCCGACCTGCATCGTGCCGCTCATCACGTTGCGTCCGCCGAACCACAGAATGGCCAAGATCGAGATGTTCAACACCAACTGCATAATCGGAGCCAGGGTGACGATAATATTGGAAGCCCGGATTACAATGTCCCGCAAATCTTCACTGCTGGCATTGAATTTCTTTTTTTCGAAGTCCTCCCGTACAAAGGATTTGACCATACGGATATTGATCAGATTTTCCCGTACTACGGCATTCAAGGCGTCGATGCGTTGTTGAACTTTTAAAAAAAGGGAAAACCTTTTTTCAGGACGACATAAATAGCGACCCCCAACACCGGAATGGCCGCTACCAGAATCAAGGCCAGCCGCGGATTGATGCGGATTACGAAAACAATCGACACCAGAAACATCAGGGGAGCCCGCAGCATGACCCGCATCGACATTTGAATAACTTGCTGGATTTTAGTGATGTCGTTGGTCAGGCGGGTGATCAGGGAAGAGGGGCTGAACCGGTCAATTTCCGGGAAAGCGAACCGTTGAATTTGTTGAAACAAGGAACTCCTTAAATCGGTACCGAATCCGATGGAAGCCCGGGAGGATACCCAAACATTGAATATACTGACCGCCAATCCGGCAACAGCGATGAGAACCATCCAGGTACCCACCCGGGTGATGAATCCGATATCGCTCTCCATCACTCCCCGGTCGACGATTTGCGACATCAAGTAGGGCTGTATGGTTTCACATAGCACGGTGACCAGCACCAACAGCGGGCTGGCGAATAGGCTCCATTTGTATTTCCGAAGAATCGGCCAGTATTTTTTATACATAAAGACGCGGTAAATTACCGCAAACCGATGCAAAAATGGGGCCGGGCGGCGTCCGAATACCGAAAAGAATGACCCGGCAGCCTTTGGTAGAAAAAGCAGACCCGGAAACCGGTCTCTGTAAGGCCCCTATATTCGGTCTCTTTCAGGCGGTGGATTTCACCGTCGCACATGCAAATTTTCGAGCGCTACAGGGCTTATCCGTTCGGATCTACCCAGGCCGGGTACACCGAGCCTCCCGAAAATCCCCGGTTTATCACCCGGAAGTCCGATAATCCTCACTCGGGCGACATCAGGACAAAGGACCCATGAAAATCACGGTGCTCATCGGGCAAGAAAATGGATTTGGAAATCCGGTAGCTGCCCGGATAGGTATACATGATTTTTTCGGGATACAAAGCAACCTCGTAGACCTGCGAATGGCCATTTTCCAGCAGGTACATCACGGCTATCACAGCGGTGCCCTCCGGAGGTCCGATGGCGATCCAACGGTCCTGCTGCTGATCATACATCTCGATGCGGTAACCCGCTCCGAACTGAATCGTACTGCCCGAGCGATTGGAAATTTCCAGGCGTACTTTTTCAGGAACCGAATCGTAAATATGAGCCGGAGAGACCCGAAGCTCCACGCCTTCCTTTTCCTCCTGCAAAAATCCCGGCCGGTAAATCTCTTCCGCATGGCGCACCGGCCGATTGGAACAGGAAAGAAA
>JAJQAW010000096.1:0-4977 GCA_021203585.1 Rikenellaceae bacterium | reverse complement strand
ACGATACCTTGTTCAAAAATGATGCGAATACACCCCGAAAAACGGGGGGGGGTGGTGATAAACCGGGAATAAATTCAATGAAAAACAAAGGAATACGATTCACCAAAATCCCCCTAAGCCGGTGGCTTAAGGGGAGGTTTAGCCAGAAGAATTATTTTAGCGTCTCGATCAAAACCGGAAGGAGTTGTCCCAATGCATGTTCGGTTTGGGCGGTGAGTACATTCCCGTCGGCCTCGAACGGTTCATCGGTGGGCTGTCCGCTTTGCACGGCCGATTTGGCTAAGGGATGAACGGCCACTCTTTTTCCTGCCGCCACACCGGCCTGATCGAAGAACATGGCTGCCGCACAGTGCCCGATCAACCATTTACCCGAGGTTCCGAATTCAGTGAGTACTTCGAATAGATCCTGATTATACTGTTCCTGTGCGTGCCGGGCAAATACCGGCACCGCGTCCCCGCAGGCGAATACCACAGCATCGTATTCCGCTATGTGCCCCTTCAGCCGGGCAATGACATCGTCCACAGTCACAGCGAGGCCGGAGTTGGTTTTGGTTTCCCGTTTGTCGGAGACTGCAAACACCCGATACGGAATCCCGTTTTCATAAAAGGCTTCCAAATACTGGAACAATCCGCTCCCGTTAACCCGGATTGACGGCCAATACAGCTACTTTTTTTACCATCATCTTAAAATTTGGAGGTTACAATACTTCTTTTTAGTAAGTTTATTACTTTTGTACAGCAAAGGTACCGAAACACCCGGTCCAAACAAGAAGGCACTTCGATGTAAGCCGCTAACATTCAGGTAAGTTTTATTGTACGACAGCTAGTTGTAAATGGAAAAAAGTTTAAAAAATTTTCATCATACCGGATTTTGTCCTATTCGCGATGTGTTGAGCCGTTTGGGGGATAAATGGTCGATTTTGATTCTGGTTACTCTCCATGTAAACGGTACGATGCGCTTCAACGAAATATTTCGTTCGCTGGCCGATATTTCACAGCGGATGCTGACCGTTACTTTGCGCTCCCTGGAAGCCGACGGATTGGTCGGACGGCGAGTCTATCCGGAAGTTCCTCCGAGGGTAGAATACCGATTGACCGAAAAAGGCCATAGTCTGATTCCCTACCTGCAGGGTTTGATCGATTGGGCCGAAAAAAATCGACCGGCCGAATAAAAATTTTCCGACCGGCCGTTTTTTTATTACCTTTGCGGAGTTAAAAATTCTCGATGTCAACGATCATCTCGGCATAACCGATAATCCACCTCTTCACAGAGCGGATTATCGGACCTTCCCGGCGGGTAATTCCTACCCGGCTTTTATTTCCTTGATCCTTTAGATAAATATTCACCGTACGCCGTAGTTAAATGGTGTGCGCCTTACCCGACCAATGATGAATAACGAAACATTAAATATCACGCATAGCCACGAATTTAAACTTCTCGGCGACTTCTTTCGCTGCCTCGAAAGACAAGGCCCTTTTTACTTACCGCTGGCTCGACAGGCATTGACCTATTGCGCGGAACTTCCTGCCCGAGCGCAGATTGCCGATCTGGGATGTGGTACCGGAGGACAAACCCGGCAATTGGCCCGAGCTTTACCGCACGCTGTGATTACGGCCGTCGATCTGATGCCGGCCTTTACCGAACGGTTTGAACAGGAAATAGCAGGGACCGAACTGGAGCGGCGGATTACCGTGCTGAACCGCTCGATGGATGCGCTTTCGCTGGCTCCCAAAAGTCTCGATTTGATCTGGTCCGAAGGGGCGATTGCTCACATCGGATTCGAGGAAGGGCTCCGGTACTGGGGCCGGTTCCTCAAGCCGGGTGGGTACGTGGTCGTAACCGAGGCCACCTGGTTTCGGGAGAATCCGCCGGCGGAGGTTGTCCGATTCTGGAACGAAAATTATCCGGACATCACCACCGCGGCCGAAAAAACGGCCGCCATGCAACGGGCCGGATACCTTCCGATCGCTCGAATGCCGATGCCCGAAGCCGGTTGGATGGATTACTACCGCACCGTCGAAGCCCGTTACGAGGGTTTTCTCCGGGAGCAGAATTTCCAGGAAAAAGCTCAGTCACTGGTCGACCGCCTCAGACACGAAGCCCACCTGTACGATAGGTTTAAAGCCTATTACGGATATACTTATTTCATTGGCCGTAAGGTGTAATCCGAGGCCAGGATGGGTATACCAAGAGAAAACCATTCAACGGATTTACTCCTGAGAGCAAATCCGTTGGGTGGATCCGCACGACCGTTTTTATGCCATGGGTCAGGCGGGGACCACTTTACCCAATTCGACATACCAGATATAACCCTGCACTTCGGTATATCCCATTTGCCGGATCAGATCGACATATTCCTGCACCTGGCGGGCGTAAGCGTTATTTTCCCTGCCTCCGAATTTATAATCCACCACTACCACCCGTTCCTGCCGGATCATCACGCGGTCCGGCCGGCGCGGGGAAGCCGTATGAGCCGGAACCAGTATATCGTTTTCGTTGCGGATTTCCTTCCAGCCGGGCTCGAACCATTGGCGCACCTGTGGAATTTCCAACGCTCGGTCGATCTTTCGAGCGAGGATCGTCCGGTCCGCAGCCGAAATTGTACCCTCCCGCTCGAAGCGTTCCAACACTCCGTCGATCTGATCCGCTGTAGATACCGATTCGAAAATACGGTGCATCAATCGACCGTATTGACGGGGAGAGAGCTGCCACTGTCCGGTCTCTTCGTCCCGGTACCGCCGAGCTTCCCGCTTGAGCCGCAGTTTGCCGGAAAATCGGAAGGTGGGATAGCTCTTTACCACCTCCCGGGTTCCGGCCGATTCAGGCAGCCGGTGATGCACCGGGGAGCCCCATTCGTAAATCAGATCCTTTCCGCATTCCGTTACCCGGCCTTCCAGATCACCGGCTAAGACGACCTTCCCGTCGGAGTTCATCGAACGCAAGAGTAAATCGCTGACCCGGCTACCGTCCGCCCTTTTAGCACGGGGCATCATCAGGTACAATTCCTCCTCGGCACGGGTTAAAGCGACATACAGCATATTTAAATTGTCCACGCGGGTATACACCAGCTCCCGAAAATAATCGGATGCAAAAGCCGATTCGGCCATCGCTTTTTTATACTTGACCGGCATGGGGCCCCATGCTTCAAAGGGAGCTTTTGAAGCGGCGGTCCACAACAAGGTTCGGGGATTGGGCGTCATCTCCCAATTGGCATAAGGTAAAATCACTACCGGAAACTGCAGCCCTTTGGACTTATGGATGGTAATAATAGTGATCGCATTCTGGCCGGCAGGCAGGTTGATGGATTCCCGGCAACCGTTTTCATCCCACCAGCGCAAGAACAGCGGAATATCCGAAATCCGACTGGAACCGAAGGATAGGATCTGATCGTGAAAAGCTTGTAAATAGGCGATACTGCCCGGCTCTCGGTCCGGCCGGTATTCCAACAGGATCTGCTGGAAAGCCTCCTCCGGAGAGATGTGCCGGAGAGACTCGAAAAACGACTGTTCCCGTTCGGTCAATGGTTCCGCTACCGACCGCTGCCGGCTGCGTAAAAAGATCGCCCGGGAAATCGAATCCTCTATATTGACCGACAACCGAAGACAAGCCGTGACAAACCGGATGGCCGGACTATTTCCGATGACCAGTGCCTCTTGGGTCACCACATCGTAACAAAACGGAGAATCCGCAAAGGCGCTTTTGTATTCGAGCAGGTAATTGGCAATTTGCACCGCTTCCTCGTTCCGGCGCACCAGTACGGCCATATCACCCGCCCGGTATCCGCGCCGCTGCAGATTTTCAATCGTCTCGATCAGGTATAACTCCCGGTTGCCTTCAGTCTCCTTGTCGAATTGAATGCACTTCACATACCCCGATTGGTCGGACTCTTGACGGGCCACCTGCTGGCTGCAATCCCGGTAAGCCCGCTGGAGAATCCGATGCAACCGGTCCCGCAACGGAATATCGATCGTCCGGGCGGCGTGTGCCTGTTCGATCAATTCATTCAACTCCGCATCCGCGGTATTCACCGCCGAGCGAATGATTTGGTTGTTGAACCGCACGATATTTCCCATGCTTCGGAAGTTCCGTTCGAGCGTCGACTGTTCGACTTCCATAAAGGCCTCCGAGACTTGCTGACCGAGAATCTCCCAGTCTCCCCCGCGCCACCGGTAGATCGACTGCTTGACATCGCCCACCAACAACACCGGATCCTCTTCCGACTGCGCCACGGCGTTGGAGAGCAACGGCAGGAAATTCCTCCACTGGGCCCCGGAAGTGTCCTGAAATTCGTCGATCATGAAATGCAGGAAATGATTCCCCGCTTTTTCGAAAATGAACGGCGTATCGTTCCCGTCGATCAGGCTATCGATAATGCGGTTGGTTTCCGATATCAGCATCACATTACGCTCATCGCACGCTTCCCGCACCTGTCCGGCCAACTCGGTCAATAAACCGAAACTTCGGAAATTTTCCCGGAGCAATCCCGTGGTCAGCGCGTATTCCTTGTTTTCATCGTACATCCCGCAAAGGGAAACCAACAGCGACTTGAGTTGTAGAAGACACCTCTGAATGTCCGATTTCCGCACAGCGGTTTTCCCATACCATTTTTCATCGGAAATCAGCGCATCGGCAACTCGCTTTCCATAACCGCTCCATACATCCCCTGCCGCTACTTTGTAGAAATAATAAATAAAGCCGCTCTTACCGTAAGGAAAATCTTCATACGTCAACGAAAAATCCTCCAACACCCGAAGCGCCTCACCGGCCAGCCGCATCATCCGGGATTTGATTTTTTCCGTATGACCGACCGCAACGGAAACCATCTGTTGTAATTCTTCACGGCCGATCAGCTGACCCTTATGCCGGTGAAACTGATCGGTAAATATTTCTTTTCCCAAACGGACCAATTCGCGCCGGATATCCCAACCGCGTCCCTCTTCGATTTGCTCCTCGATAAACCGCCCGATCCATAAGCG
>JAJQAW010000256.1:3539-7240 GCA_021203585.1 Rikenellaceae bacterium | reverse complement strand
GGTCATTGTAACGGGACAAAGCCGCATGACCAACGGAAGTCGGGTAGAAATCGTTAAATAGTCAAGTTATGAGTATATACAAAACAGCGGTCAATCATCCCGTTGCCACGGCGCTCGTTTTCGTGGCCATCGCCATCTTCGGGCTCTTTTCGCTCTCCCGGCTATCGATCAACCTGTTTCCCGAAATCGAAACCAATTCGATCATCGTGATGACCACCTACGACGGAGCGAGTGCGCAGGATATTGAAAACAATGTGACCAAACCCCTGGAAAACACGCTCAACAGCGTGAGCGACCTGAAGCACATCACCTCCAGCTCGCGGGAAAACATCTCGGTGATCAACCTGGAATTTAACTACGGAATCGATATCGACGTGGCTACCAACGACGTGCGGGATAAGCTGGATATGGTCACGTCGCTTCCCGACGAGGCCAGCGATCCGGTCATCTTTAAATTCGGCACGGACGACATTCCGATCATCATCCTTTCGGTCAGCGCCGAAGAGAGTATGCCCGGGCTCTACAAGATTCTGGACGATATGGTTTCCACGCCCTTGGCCCGGGTCAACGGGGTCGGGCAGGTCTCCGTATCCGGACTGGCTCAGCGGGAAGTACAGGTTTATTGCGACCCGAATAAGCTGGAAGCGTACGGAATCAGTATCGAAACCATCGCTTCGGTCATTGCCGCTGAAAACCGCAACATCCCGGCGGGTAATATCGATGTGGGGTCGAATACCTATTCGGTACGGGTTCAGAAAGAATTCGACGATGCCTCCGAGATGCTCGAACTGGTGGTCGGTGAATTCAACGGAGCGACCGTCTACCTGCGGGATGTGGCTTCGGTGGACGATACCCTGCAGGAACGGGTGCAGGAAACCTTTACCAACGGCAAATTGGGCGGCCGGATCGTGATCCAAAAGCAATCCGGGGCCAATAGCGTCGATATCGCTAACAAAGTACGGGCACGCCTGCCCGAAATTCAGGCTTCCTTGCCGTCGGATATTCAACTGAAAATCATCATCGATACTTCGGACAGCATCAACAACACGATCAATAGCCTGATCGACACCATTATGATCACCTTTGTGATCGTGATGCTCGTGGTCTTTATCTTCCTGGGCCGATGGCGCGCGACTTTTATTATCGTGCTGACTATCCCGATCTCTTTATTGGCGGCCTTTATCTACCTCTTAGCTACCGGCAATACGCTCAATATCATTTCGCTCAGCTCGCTATCCATTGCGATCGGTATGGTGGTGGACGATGCGATCGTGGTGTTGGAAAATATCACCACCCACATCGAGCGGGGAAGCCGCCCCCGGCAGGCGGCCATTTTTGCCACCAATGAAGTCTCGCTTTCGGTGATCGCCTCGACCCTGACCATGTTGGCCGTATTCCTGCCGTTGACCATGATTACCGGAATGGCCGGTATTCTATTCTCTCAGCTGGGATGGATCGTGAGCATCGTTATGATCGTCTCTACTACCGCGGCACTAACCTTCACCCCGATGCTCTGCTCCAAATTACTCCGCAAGGATGTCGCCCACAGCAAAGCTTATAAGCTGTTCTTTTCTCCGATCAACAAAGGGCTGGAAATATTGTCGGACGGATACGCCCGGATGCTTAACTGGTCGGTGCGGCACCGTACGGTGGTGATCCTGATCGCGTGTGCTGCTTTTTTCGGAACGATTATCACCCTGTTTCCGGTGGTCAAGACGGAATTTTTCCCCACCCAGGATAACGGCCGGATCAGCATCAATGTGGAACTACCGATCGGTACTCGACAGGAAATCACGCGGGATGTAGCACTGCGGATCAGCGATGAATTCCTCGAAAAATACCCGGAAATCAAATTCATCAACCTGACCGAAGGACAGGCCGATACGGACGATATATTCGGCTCCCTACAAGATAACGGAACGCACATCATCTCCTACAGTATTTCTCTGGTCAGTGTGACCGAGCGGGAGCGCAGGCTGTCGTTGATTTGCGATTTGATGCGGGAAGATCTGAAAAAATATACCGAGATCCGGACCTTCGAAGTCATCGAAAGCGGTTCGCAGGGCGGCGTGGGCGGACAAGCCGGGGTGGAGATCGATATCTACGGATACGATTTGACGGCCACCGATCGGCTGGCGGCGGAAATTTCGGAGAAGCTGCTGGCCGTAGAGGGCTGTACCCAGGTCACCATCAGCCGCGACGAGTATACTCCCGAGTACGAGATCGATTTGGACCGAGAGAAACTCGCGCTGAACGGATTGAATGTGGCCACTACGGCCACTTACATCCGCAACCGCATCAACGGTTCGGTGGCTTCTTACTACCGGGAAGATGGAGAGGAATACGATATTCGGGTTCGACTGGACCCGCGGTTCCGTCGATCGGTAGAGGATCTGGAAAACATAACGGTGTACAATGACCGGGGAGAAGTGTTGAAGGTACGCGATCTGGGCCGTGTGATCGAAACCCAGATCCCGCCCACCATCGAACGCAAGGACCGCGAGCGGGTAATTACCGTCACCGGTTCTCTGGGACACGGGGTGGCCTTAAGCGATGTGATAGATGAGGCCCGGCAGATCATCCCCCAAACCGAATTCCCTTCCGGTATTTCAGCGCAGATCGGAGGAAGTTACGAGGACCAACAGGATACTTTCGCGAACCTGGGTACCCTTTTGGTGCTGATTATCATTCTGGTGTTTATCGTGATGGCAGCTCAGTTCGAATCCCTCACTTACCCATTTGTCATCATGTTCTCCGTACCCTTCGCCTTTACCGGCGTATTGCTGGGACTGGTTGTTACGGGCACCCCGCTCGGAGTGATGGCGCTCATCGGGGTGATTATGCTGATCGGTATCGTGGTGAAAAACGGGATTGTGCTGATTGACTACACGATTCTATGCCGTGAGCGGGGCATGAGCATCATCAGTGCCGTGGTGACGGCCGGAAAATCGCGGTTGCGCCCGATTCTGATGACTACCCTGACTACGGTTCTGGGTATGGTACCGTTGGCTATCGGTACCGGAGAAGGTTCCGAAATGTGGCGCTCGATGGGGATGACCGTTGTCTGGGGACTCTCCATTTCCACACTGATTACCCTGGTACTGATTCCCGTGCTGTACTGTGTCTTTGCCGGTACCGGCATGAAGCGTCAACGCCGCAAAAACGGAAGCCTCGAACCGGCAACCCCCTTAAAAGCCTGAATCGATATAGGATCCGGCGGGTGAGGAGAAACCCGTCGGATTACACGAAAAAATAAGAAGCGTATGAAAGGAATTTTTATAGCCTGCAACCAGGCGCTGTATGAAGATGTATTGGAGATCATGGACCGTAGCGGAGTCCGGGGATTTACCAGTTGGGAGGATGTAATGGGCCGCGGAAGCCATCAGGGCGAACCGCATTACGGAAGTCATGCGTGGTCGACGATGAATTCCTCCCTGCTCTGCTTCGTTGAGGAGCAAACGGCGACCCTTTTTCTGAAAAAACTGCAGCAGCTGAGCGATACCACCAACGATCAGGGTGTCCGGGCTTTTTACTGGGACATCGCCGGAACGGTCGGGTAGGAGGGCTTCCATGCGGATGTGGGGAATGCGGGAAAGTATCTCTTTCCCGCATTTTTTTGGGAGGAAAAAACGGGGAAGAAGCTGGAAGTTTGACCGAAAAATAAAATTCTTCTTTCAAGAATTGGTTATTTGTCGTAGTTT
>JAJQAW010000256.1:753-3529 GCA_021203585.1 Rikenellaceae bacterium | reverse complement strand
ATCGAAGGGACTCAGTGTAGCCGAAACGGACAACCCAATCCATCCATCGATAAAAACAAATACCGTGAAAAGAAACCTTTGGTTAACGGCAATCATGACCGTTTTTTTACTGCTTCCGGCCGCTCCGGCCGAAGCTCAGCTATTTCGGAAAAAGAAAAAAGAAGAACCGAAAACGGAGGCTCCCGAACCGCGGCGGCCCTCTCCCTATCAAAACCTATTCAAGGATAAGCAGGTGGAGACCGCCGCCAGCGATTTTATTACCGTGCATAAAGTGGATCAAAAGCAGTTGTATTTTGAAATCCCGCTCCGCTACCTGGGCCGGGAAATGCTGTTGGCCTCTACCTTGACCCAGATCAGTTCACCGGATTACGGAGATATCGGCTTCAAAGCCAAAACCCCGTTGCACGTTCGATTTACCCAGCGGAACAATACCATCCACCTGTGCCGGATCACTGCATCCGTGGAGACGGATTTTATGCAGGATGCCGTCAACCGCTCTTACGGAGACGCGATTCTGTTCGCCTACCCGATCGCGGCCTATTCGCCCGACAGCACGGCGGTGGTCATCGACATCACCTCGTTGTTTTTGTCCCAGGTCAAACCGTTGGAATTTTTGCTGGACGATCAGACAAGCGGATCCCGCCGGACCACCGCCCAGTTTAAAAAGGAGGCCAGCGCCTTGGACGAAATCAAATCGTTCGAGGACAACCTGAGCGTGAAAAGCATCATGAGTTATGGCATTACGGTCCAGATGATGAATCGCAAATTACTGGACGACCATCCGTTGACGGCAAAAGTGACCCGTACGTTGCTGCTGCTCCCGGAAGAAAAAATGCAGCCCCGGATATCGGACTCCCGGGTGGGAATTTTCAACACTCGTAAAATGCTGTTCAGCGAGCAATTGGACGGTAGTCAGGCTTATTCCCTGGCCCACCGCTGGCGATTGATTCCCTCCGATGTGGAAGCTTACGACCGGGGAGAATTGGTAGAACCGGAAAAACGGATCGTTTTTTACGTCGACAGCGCTTTTCTCGAACCGTGGAAAAACCGATCAAAGAGGGGGTGGAAACCTGGAATCGTGCTTTCGAACGCATCGGCTTTAAAAATGCCGTCCAGGCGCGGGATTTTCCGGAGGATGATCCCGATTTCGATTCGGACAACCTCAAATTCAACTGCATTCGTTTCCTCTCCTCGACTACGGCCAATGCCATGGGGCCCTCGTGGGTCGACCCGGCGACCGGAGAGATTGTCAACGCTTCGGTATTGGTTTACAGCGATGAGGTGAAGCTGATCAACAACTGGCGGCTTTGTACAGACTGCGCAGGTGGACGAACGGGTACGGGTCAAAAAGATGCCCGACGATGTATTCGAGGAATCGTTGCGGTATATCCTGGCCCATGAGATCGGCCATTGCCTCGGGTTTATGCACAACATGGCCGCATCGGCTGCCTATCCGATCGAAAAATTGCGGGATCCGGAATTTACGCGCACCCACGGCACCACTCCCAGTATTATGGATTACGCCCGGTTCAATTACATCGCCCAACCGGAAGATACCAAAGTGACTCTGTGTCCGCCGGATTTGGGTATCTACGACTATTTCCTGATTGAATGGAATTACCGGTATCTTTCCGAATTCCGCTCGGAATGGGAAGAAAAGGCAACGGTGGAGAATTGGGTGGATGTACACGCAGGGGATCCGATTTACCGGTATGGCCGTCAACAAACCGCCTCGCGTTACGATCCGAGTTCGCTGGAGGAGGACCTGGGCGACGATCCCATTCGGGCCGGTGAATACGGTATCCGCAACCTTCAATACATTTTGCCGAAACTGAACGGCTGGATCACCGAGGATGAGGATTACCAGCACCGGCACACGCTGTACAATCAGATTGTTAACCAGTATTATCGCTATGTGCGGAATGTCCTCTATAACGTGGGAGGAATTTACCTGACTGAGGTGAAGGAAGGCACTCCGGGAGAGAGGCATGCCCCGGTTCCCCGGCAGATTCAGAAAGAATCCCTGCAGTGGGTCATGAATCGATTGCGGGAGATGGACTGGATCGATGAACCGGAACTTAAAAAAACCTGCCGCTGATGGTAGACCCCTCCCACACGTTGCGCCTACGTTTGGTTCGGGAGTTCCGGGGTGTCATCGACAACATGATTCTGTCGGCGCATTATGCCGATTCGCCCTACAGCGTGCAGGAAATGATCGAAGATCTGTACCGCGAAACCTGGCGCAACGAACTTCAGGGCCGGCGGTTATCCCCGTAGGATCAGGCGCTGCAGAAATTCATGGTGGCTATGATGTGCGAACCGTTGGTCGAACAAAAACCGGGAAACGCCGCTGGCACCCTTGCTTTCGCTCCCTCGGTGGAGGATATTCTGGCTTACGGGCTGGATGGTAGCGGACGGGTTTCCGCTCACCCGGAACTGTGGCGCAGCTACGAACAGCAACACGGACACGGAAGCGTAGCCCGGTTGTTGGAGCAAGAGCAGTACCGTTTCGGCCCGGCCGGTTCGGGGTATCAGAGCCGAGTCGACGTGTCGGCGATCAACCATTCGGGAGATTACTTGAAAGAGATAGCTGTCCGTTCCCGGAATCTCCTCCGCAACCGCGTAGCCAATTCCTCGGGTAGTGATAGGGCCCATTATCAGGCCCTGCTGATGCAGCTCAATACGGCTTTGGCCGATAAACTGTAACAGGGCTGCCGCTTCCGTTTCACGGTTGGTCCGCTCGAGAGCGGCACATAAAAAACCCTCGCTGTCGGCG
>JAJQAW010000256.1:0-743 GCA_021203585.1 Rikenellaceae bacterium | reverse complement strand
GCTCCGCGCGGCGTGGTTTGTGTGCTCCGCCGCGGTCGCGGGTAGGGTTTTCGACCGATGATCTTCCGGCTGCCCGGTTAACGGAGTCCGGCCCGTTCGAAAAAAGCGTCGGAAGTGGCCGGCTGTCCGCGAAAGCGTTCGTAAAGAATTTCCGGCCGTTCGCTGCCGCCTTTGGACAAGATATGCTCCCGGAACAATTCGGCGGTTTCCCGATTGAAAATTCCCTGTTCCAGGAAATAGGCGAAAGCGTCGGCATCCAGTACCTCGGCCCATTTATAACCGTAATAACCGGCTGCATAACCTCCGGCGAAAATGTGGGTGAAAGCCGGAGACATGGCTGTTCCGTCCACCAACGGCAGCACCTGTGCCGGCTGGAAGGCGCGCCGTTCGAAAGCGATCACATCCTGCTCTACGGGTTCGGTAATGCTGTGCCAAGCCATATCCAACAATCCGAAAGAAATCTGACAGACGTTCAGGTAGCCGCTTAAAAATTGTTGGGTGGCAACGATTTTATCGACCAGTTGTTGCGGAATTTTCTCTCCGGTTTGGTAGTGTTCGGCGCACATATCGAGAAACTCCTTCTGAGTCAGCCAATTTTCCAATAGCTGCGAGGGCAGTTCCACAAAATCTCGGTACACTCCGGTGCCGGTAATACTGGGAAACGTACCTTCGGCCAACATGCCGTGCAAAGCGTGTCCGAATTCATGCAACAGCGTCTGTGCCTCGTCGAAAGTCAGCAGAGA
>JAJQAW010000048.1 GCA_021203585.1 Rikenellaceae bacterium | reverse complement strand
GGCGCAGCAATGCTACCATTTTCAGGGCCATCGAATACCGTTTTTCCAACGGCCATAATTCCTCCCGGCGATAAAACAACGGGGTTTGGGCATGTTCCAGATAGGGACCCATGCCGCACATGTCGATATCCGCATCTCGCATAAATAGCAAGTCGTCGGCCAGGTGTTCTTCCGTTTGTCCGGGAAGTCCGATCATGACGCCGGTTCCGACCTGATAACCTGCACTGCGTAAATTCCGAAGCGCCTTCAACCGGTCGTCGTGCCGGTGCAAGGGATCTCCGGGGTGAATCGATCGGTAAATCTCCGGGCAGGAACTCTCTACGCGCAGTAGATACCGGTGCGCCCCGGCTTCATACCACCGCCGATAGGTCTGTTCCGTCTGTTCGCCCAGGGACAAGGTTATACCCAGTTCTCCGTTCGAGAGACTTTTAATCCCGCCGACCAACCGTTCGATTCGCTCCACATGCTCCGGTGAAGTATTTTCACCTCCCTGGAGAACTACCGATCCGTACCGGTTTTCCCAGGCGTACCGGGCGGCCGAATACACCTCCTTCTCGCTCAGGGTGTACCGAGAAACCTGGGTATTGTCTTTGCGGATGCCGCAATACAGGCAGTTTTTCCGGCATATGTTCGAGTATTCGATCAGTCCCCGGAGATAAGTTTTTTCTCCGACATAATGTTTGCGGTATGCGGCGGCCCAATGGTAAATGGCCTCTGTCTCTTCTCCTTCGGTACGGAGTAACCAGATGAGTTCCTGTCGGCTTAAATTCATTTTATTATCTTTGCCCTTCAAATTCGCTACAAAATTAATAAAAGCTCCGATGATTCCGCCTTACATCGACATCCATACCCATCATCCACACCGGCAGCCGGGGGTGTTGGAACTGTATAGCTACAGGCTCGGTAGCCGGGAACCGCTGCTTGCAGGGAAGTATACGGCGGGAATCCATCCGTGGGATGCGGCCGCGGCGGATGTCTCGGAGTTAACATTTTTCGATCATCCGCATCACGGTTTGATCGGGATCGGGGAGATCGGGCTGGATTTTGCGCGTAAAGAGACGGACCGGAAAAAGCAAACGGACCTGTTGAGGTTGCAGTTGGCCGTTGCGGAAAAAGGGCGATTGCCGGTTCTGGTGCATTGTGTCAAGGCCTATAATCAGATAACGGCAGAATCAAAGCATTACTGCTTGCCGGCGGTAATTTTTCACGGGTTTACCGGTTCTCCCACGCTGATGGAGCAACTGGTCGGATCCGGGTGGAACCTTTCTTTCGGATACCGCATGTTCGATTCCCCGAAGACCATGCAGGCGCTGAAAGAGATTCCCGCGGACCGTTTTTTTCTGGAAACGGACGATGGGGAAAAGCCCGAAATCGGGCAACTGTATCAGCGTACGGCGGAACTTCGAATGGTGTCGCAGGAATCCCTGAAACAACAAATATTTACAAATTATAACCGAATTTTTCATGGCTGATTGGCTGGAACGAACCGAATTATTATTGGGAGCCGATAAACTCGATCAATTGAAACAAGCCCACGTGCTGATTGTAGGGTTGGGGGGCGTGGGAGCTTATGCGGCTGAAATGATTGCCCGTGCCGGGGTCGGCAAAATGACCATTGTGGATGCCGATACGGTTCATCCGAGCAATATCAACCGTCAGTTGGTTGCACTGCACAGTACCGTGGGACAACCCAAAGCGGATATTCTGGCTGCGCGGTTGCGGGATATCGATCCTGGGATTCGACTGACCGTCATCCGGGAATATGTAAAGGATGAAAAAACGGACCGTTTATTGGATAGCGCCCGCTTCGATTACGTAGTGGATGCCATCGATACCCTTTTCCTCAAAGTAAATTTGATTAAAGGAGCCCTGGATCGGCATATACCGTTGGTTTCTTCTATGGGTGCCGGTGCTAAAACCGACCCCACTCTTCTGGAAATCAAAGATATATCCCGTTCGCACCATTGTCCCTTGGCACACATGCTGCGCAAGCGGCTGCATAAATTGGGAATCCGAAAGGGTTTTCATGCCGTGTTTTCTCCGGAACCGATTCGGGAAGGCAGCTTGGTACTGTGTGAGGAACAGAATAAAAAATCCAATGTCGGAACGATCTCCTACATGCCGGCCGTTTTCGGTTGTGCCTGTGCCTCCGTGGTCACACGAGGATTGCTCGGAGAACTTCCAACGGAGGATGGATGCCGAACTGAAAAATAAAAATGATAAATTTCCGCTATGTAGACCGGGTAAAAAAACGGATAAATGTAAATTTATCCGTTTTTCCGTTTTTACTTCTTTTTATTTTGCTGCATCTGCTGTTGCTGCTTTATGGCTTCTTCGTAGCGTTGCATAAATTTCGACTTCTTTTTCGGTTTTGTGGTCGAATTCGCCTGGTTTTCCCGCATCCGCTTGTGCAGTTTCTCCTCATTGACCGCTTGCCGCATGACCAGTGTTTGGCCAATGGTGATCAGGTTAGACACCAGGTAATAATAACTCAGACCGCTGGCCGAGTTGTTGAACCACACCAGGAACATGACAGGCATCAGGTAAAGCATCATTTTCATTCCCGGCATTTGCTGTGAACCGGTCTGAGGTGTTTGAGTGAGTTTCTGTGAAAGGATCATGGTAGCTGCCGTCAGCAAAGCGAACAGGCTGATGTGGTCGCCGTACAGCGGGATATTGAATCCGAAATCCAGAATATTGTCATAAGCCGACAAGTCGTCTGCCCACAGAAAACTCTTTTGGCGCAATTCGATAGAAGAGGGGAAGAACCGGAACATGGCGAACAGAATCGGCATTTGCAGCAGCAATGGCAGACACCCGCCCAACGGGCTTACTCCGGCGCTCTTGTACAGGGTCATCGTGGCCTGTTGTTTTTTCAGCGCATCTTCCTGTTTCGGGTATTTTTCGTTCAGTGCCTGAATTTCCGGTTGCAGAACCCGCATTTTCGCCATCGACATATAGGATTTACAGGTGAACGGGAAAAGCAACAATTTGATCAGAACGGTCAGCAGGAAGATAATGAGTCCGTAATTGGCAATCGACCTTCCCAGCCAGTCGAAGAAAGGAATGATGATCAGGGTGCTGATCCAGCTGATCCATTTACCTCCGAGCGAAATCAGTCGCTGCATCTGCATGTCGTAGGATTTCAGTAGCCGGTAGTCGTTCGGTCCCAGGTAGAAGCTGAATTCGTGGAAGGTTTTTTCCGGGTTGTACGGCACGGCCAGGTGAGCGTGGTTGTATTTGATCTTACCGCTGCCTTCGGCAAACGTATCGAACCCCATTTCTCCGTTCGTAAAATTTTCTTTGGCTACCAGAATGGCCGAAAAGAATTGCTGTTTAAAGGCGACCCATTGAATGGCGGCATTTTCCGTATCCATTTTGCTACCCGTCGAACGGCTCAATTCTTCGATTCCGGAATCTCCGGGAAAACGGTAGGCAACGGTCGAGTAATTGTTTTCGTTTTCGAATCCCTTTTCGTTTTGCTCGCTGACGGTAGACCAATTGATATCGAAAGTGGTTTGCCTCCGGTCCAGTGTTTCTTCCATATTGACCCGGCGGATGGTAAAATCGACCATGTAGTCGCCCGGATTGATCGTATAAATATATTCCAGATAAGCATCCGCGTCCACATACAGGCGCATGGCAAAACTTTGACCGGCCGGGTCGTCTTCCTTAACGACGATATTTTTTCGTTCTACCGGTACGAAATAGAATTTTTCCGTATCGACCGATTGCCGGGTATAAAAGGAGAGGTTGAAAGTATTGGAGCCTTTTTCGAAGATGGTCAGTTCCGATCCGTCGTAACTGTGGTAATCTTTCAGCACCGCCGAATGCATGATGCCGCCTTTGGTGGAAAGGGTAATGGTCAGTTTATCGTTTTCCAGGGTGAAAAATTCCTCTTCGCCAGTCTGAGCGGCATACAGGCATTCTCCCAAAGAGGCCGCCAGTTGTTGTTCGTAATAACTGCGGCCCAGGCTGTCCGAGGATAAGGAATCCGGATGATGCCGTTGTGCGGCGGAGTGTTTGACTTCTTCGGTGATGTGTTCGATGTAGTTAGCCCGGTTGATCGAGTCCAGGCGAGCCTGTTCCTCCATCAGCGCTTTGTTCTGGTTGCTGCTGTACCAGGAGAATCCGAGCAAAATAGCTCCTATCAGGACCAACCCGATGATTGTATTTCTATCCATCTAAAATTCTGCGTTGCTTAATTACAATGATCTAATGCCGCTTTGATAAAGGAGACAAAGAGCGGGTGGGGGTTGAGTACGGTACTTTTGTATTCAGGGTGGAACTGCACTCCCACGAACCAGGGATGATCCTCTATTTCCACGATCTCCACCAGCCCGGTCGCCGGATTAATTCCCGCTATCTTTAATCCGGCCTCCTGGAAGGCCTGCATGTATTTGTTGTTAAATTCATACCGGTGACGGTGTCTTTCGCTGATCTCCTCCGCTCCGTAAATGGTTTGAGCGCGCGAACCTTCGGTTAGCTTACACGGATAAGCGCCCAGGCGCATGGTGCCGCCCTTTTCGGTGATGTTTTTCTGCTCTTCCATGATATCGATTACCGGATAGGCGGTTGCCGTCTCCATTTCGGTCGAGTTCGCGTCGGCATATCCCAACACGTTGCGGGCGTATTCGATCACACAGCACTGCATGCCCAGACAAATTCCCATAAAAGGAATTTTCCGGGTTCGGGCATATTCCACGGCCAGAATCTTTCCTTCGATGCCTCGGTGTCCGAAGCCGGGAGCCACCAGAATACCGCACATCTGCCCCAGGGTCCGGTCGATGCTTTGCGGAGTAATTTTTTCCGAGTTTACATACTCCAGGCGCACTTTGGCGTGATTCGTCGCTCCTGCATGCACAAAAGCCTCGGCGATGGACTTATAAGCATCCGGCAGTTCGGTATATTTACCGATCAGGGCGATTTTGATCTCCCGTTTCGGGTTTTTGACCTTATCTACAAATTCGGTCCACTCTTTCAGGTCGCTTTCCGGAGCCGGCAAACCGAGTTTACGCAGGGCTACCAGATCGAAATTCTGTTCGAGCAGCCGCAAAGGCACCTCGTAAATGGTCGGAACATCGATGGATTGGGCCACCGCGTCCGGTTCTACGTTACAGAACAACGCCACTTTTGAGCGAACGTCCGCGGTCAGTTCCTTTTCGGTGCGAAGCACCAGCATATCGGGCTGTACCCCGTTTTCCAGCAAGGTTTTAACCGAATGTTGAGTGGGTTTGGTCTTCAGCTCGCCCGAGGCGGCCATGTAGGGAATTAGGGTTAGGTGAATGACCAAGGAATTGCCTGCGCCCAACTGATACCGCAACTGCCGCACAGCTTCGATGTAGGGCAACGATTCGATATCGCCCACGGTACCGCCGATCTCGGTAATCACAATGTCGTATTCCCCTTTATTGCCCACCAACATAATCCGGCGTTTGATTTCGTCGGTAATATGCGGAATCACCTGCACGGTTTTACCCAAAAAATCACCGCGGCGTTCCTTGTTAATAACGCTTTGGTAGATTCGGCCGGTGGTTACGTTGTTGGCTTGTGAGGTATGCGTGTTGGTAAAACGTTCGTAGTGGCCCAGATCTAAGTCGGTTTCCGCTCCGTCTTCGGTGACATAGCATTCGCCGTGCTCATACGGATTCAGCGTTCCGGGATCGACATTGATGTACGGATCCAATTTCTGGATGGTCACCGTATAACCGCGACCCAGCAGCAGCCGAGCCAGGGAGGAAGAGATAATCCCTTTTCCCAGCGACGAGGCTACCCCTCCGGTGACAAAAATATACTTGGTCTGTCTCTTATCTGTTGTATTCATGTTTTTGCGTTACTCAGCGTTTTTGTCGATCAAATCGATTTTCTCGATCAGCACGGCCATATCTTCTTTGGCTTTTTCGATTTTATTGTTTACATCGCGGATCATGGCCTCTGCGTTTTTGGATTTGGCGAAGAAGCCGATATTGTTTTCCAGCAATTGAATATCCGCCTCCAGTTGCTTCACTTTGTTGTATAACCGTTCCTGTTCGTTGCGCATGGAGCGGTTGTCTTTCATGGAACCCAATTTTTCACGGAACCGTTCCACTTTGCGGTCGCGGGCGCTGCCCTTGAGCTCGGTAAAATGTGCATCGATGACCTCGCGGTATTCGGCCTGCAGCTTGTCTTTTTCTTTGATCGGCACAAACCCGATCTCCGTCCAGCGGCGTTGAAAATCTTTGAGCGCTTCAAAGCTTTCTTCCCGTTCGCCGATTTGGAAGGATTTGATCTCTTCCAGAAGTTCCCGTTTCTTAGTCAGGTTTTCCGCATACTGCGAATCCACATCTAAGAAATGTAGCGTTTTGCGCTCGAAGAATTTGTCGCAAGCCGCACGGAAACGCTTCCACACCGCATCCGAATGCTTGCGGGCAACCGGTCCGATGGTTTTCCATTCTTTCCGAAGAGCGATTAGCTTGTCGGTCGTTTTTTTCCATTCGGCGCTCTCCTGCAGGGCCTCGGCTTGTTGGCAGATGGCTATTTTGGTTTGCAGATTGTAATCCATTTCACCTTTCATGTGGTATTAAACCTCCCGCTTCTTTTCAAAAACGTAGTCGCATGCCGCACGAAAGCGTTCATAGATTTTGGTATTGTCTTTTTTCGGAGCGAAGCCGATGGTTTTCCACAACTTCTGGATTTCGATCAGTTTATCCGAAGCCGCATCCCACTCTTTACGGGCGGCGTACGGGGCTCCAGCCAGTTCTTCGGTCTGTTCGCACAGTTGTCTTTTAAGCTCCAGATTGCGTTCCTGTTCGGCCTTGATCTCTTCGAAATATTCCTGATGCCGTTTATTGATTTTCGAACTGGCTTCTTTGAAGCGCTCCCACAATTGTTCTTTGTATTCATTGGCCACCGGTCCGATCTCCCGCCATTGTTCGTGCAGTTTCTGCAGTTTGTGGAAGGAGGACACCGGAGAGAGATCGAGCAATAAAGCTTCGGCTTCTTCGGCCAGCTTGATTTTGGCTTCGTAATTTTTCCGCAAATCCAGATCGCGCAACTCCTTGTTAATCTTCACGAAGTTGTAAAAGTTCTCCACATGCAGGTGGTAAGTGTCCCACAAGTCTTTGACGTATCCCTGCGGTACGGCGCCGATTTCTTTCCACCGGTTTTGCAGTTCCCGGAAAGCGTTGAAAGTTTGGTTGAGGGTTTCGCTGCTGCCGGCCAATTCCTTCAATTCTTCGATGATCTGCAGTTTGGCTTTATAATTGGACTCTTTTTGTTATTCG
>JAJQAW010000368.1 GCA_021203585.1 Rikenellaceae bacterium | reverse complement strand
GGCCCCTATTACCCCCAACACAAAACCACCCCTCGTCCGCCCCCCCCCCCTTACTCTTGTTGTAATTATCTTCCTTAAAACCCCCCACATTCACATCCATGGTGGTCCGTCCCCGCATGGTAATATCGGGAAGGCGGTTGGGGTCCGAACCGAATTCCATGCTGGCCGTAATGCTGAAACCGGGATCGATGTTGGAGATTGATTTGAGTATATCGCGGTTCCCCGCGGCCCGTAGTTCCTGCCGGGTAATTTTTACGGCCGCACCGGTATAACTCTCAGGCGCTTTATCGAAGATTCCCGTCACGATCACATCTTCCATGACATGCTCGGATTCGACCAGGGAGACATTCACCTCCGTCAGGGCGGAAAAATCCACTTCCCGGATCACCATACCCACAAAGAAGATTTGCAGCACCCGGGCTCCCCGGTAATGGTCCGGTAGGATCATTTCAAAACGTCCCTCGGCATTGGCCGATACCCCGAGTTGGGTTCCCTTCAGAATAACCGAGGCACCCGCAAGAGGCCTCCCCGCCTCATCCAGCACCTGATCGCTGACGATGCGTGGAAGTTGTTCCTGCACCGAAGCGGGAGCCGTCTGCCGGGGCCCGATAATAACCACCTTGCCGTCTATCTGGTAGGTGTAGGCTTTTCCGTTAAAAATATCCTCGAGGACACGATGAATTGCGGCGTCCCGGACATTAAGGCTGACCGAACCGAGCGCCCGTGCGGTTTTCGTACTGTACATGAACGTATAATCGCTTTGGGCTTCTATTTCACGCACGATTTCTTCGAACGGAACCTGTTGTTTGCGGATGGTAAACAACGTTTCCTGCTGCGCGGCAGCCTGGGCCGGGAATAATCCGGACAGTAAAATCAACAGCACCGGACACCATAATTTTCGGAAGGTACCAGCGTAATGATTCCGCCGGATCTGTCGGGGGTAGAGTTTCTTCATACGTTATACATTTATTTAGTTAAGGATCGTAAAGGGAGTTCGCTTTTTTATTACTACCGAGGCGGCGAACCCGGTAGCGAACCCGGCAAAGGCCGGTTCGGGCAGATCCTCTTGGGAGAACCGACATTTCTTCCGGTTTTATGCCGATTTCGGGCTACCGTCCCGGATGAATTTCGACTAGACTGCCGTTCATCCGGAAAGAGACCTCGCCGGTCAACTGCATCATCCCGGTCAACCGGGCGAAATCTTCCTGCCGAGAAAGTTTGAACCGGAACCGTTTGTCTTTCATAGTCTCATCCGTATAGGTATATTCGAAATCGAACCATCGGCCCAGTTCATCCATAATCTCTTCCAGGGTTCTGTTTTCGAAAACAAACATACCGTTGGCCCGCTCCTCATAGAGAGCAGCCTCGATGCTTTGAATTTGCATCGTTTGTTTTTCCCGATGGTACACGGCCATCTGATCGGGTTGCAACCGGGTGCGGTTTACTTCCACCACGCCGGACACCAGGGCGGTTTGCACGGTCGTTTCCTGTTCATAGGCCCGGACGTTGAAACGGGTTCCCAGCACTTGAATCTCCGTCCCGCCCGCTTCCACCCGAAAAGGCCTGTGGGCATCCGGAGAAACGCGGAAATACCCTTCGCCCTGCAGCGATACCCGACGGTGGCCGGAATCGAAGACGGCGGGGAATCGAAGCTGTGAACCGGGATAAAGCAGCACGGTGGTTCCGTCTTCCAACTGCAGGGTATGGGTACTGCCCATCGGAACGCGGACGGTAAAGACTGCCTGTTCGAGCTCTGTCTCCGGTATTTCCTCCGGCTGCAATAGTTCCGATAGGTCGCTCGCTTCGGATAATACCATCCGATTTTCCGATGGATACTCCAATACGGTTTGCCGAGGAATAATCGGTTCGATCCCTACAACGGAGTCGTCCGGCTCGGAGGGATGGATTAAAAAAATTCCACCTGCCAACAGAACCGCAGCCGCGGCTGCGATGGCGGCAGATCGCCGGAGCAAACCACGACTCGGGGTGGCAGTACAGTGCATTCTTTCCTCCAGAGTGGCCCAAACCCGTTCACGAATTTCCGAATCCCCCGTGACGGGATCGAAATCCTGCCGAAATATTCGTTCCAGATCCTCCCGATTATTCAGCCGGTAACGGGCCAGTAAGGCGGCCAATCTTTTTTTCTGCCGGACGGATAACTCCGAAGTCACCGACTGGGCGAGCAGACGGGCGATTTCAATCGGATCGAAGAACTTTTTCATGGGTCTGGTTTTAAATTATATATCCGCCAATCGTAAAAACGGGTTATTTTTTGGCAAAAAATTTTATTTTTGCTTCGTAAGCCGCAAATCGATGGAAGAAATTATAGGCCGGTTGAGGGCAGGGGACGAGCAGGCATTTCAAGAATTGTTTCATACTTTCTGGGATGCAGGACAACGTTTTGTACAGTCGTTTCTACCGGCAGGCGATACGGCGGAAGACATTGTACAGGAGGTATTTTATCAGATCTGGACCAAACGAACGAAATTCCTCAGCGAACAACACTTCAAATCCTACTTCTATAAATCGCTCCGCAACAATACACTCAAATACATTTCACGGCTTAAACCGTCCGACGAATTGGCCCTGGCCCGGGGTTTGGAAAGCGAGGATTTGTTTATCCGGATCGTGGAGATCGAATTTCAGCGGGAGGTTTCTCGGGCCATTTCCCGGTTGCCTGCCAAACGCCGGGAAGTAATCGTCCACGCGATGGCCGGAATGAGCGTGGAAGAAATCGCCGAGAAACTCGGGATTTCCGTCAATACCGTCAAAATCCATAAAAAGAAAGCCTATGTCACCCTGCGGGAAGAACTAAAAGATATCCATACCCGCATTCTTCTTATTTTCATGTAACACCGCCCTTGCGGTAAGAAAAAATAAGCGTCCCGCACCCACGCGCGATGGCCGGGAATAAAGCTCTGGCACGCGGTTTGACTCCACGGAACGCTTCACGGCTCGGACCGGGATTTTTACCGAAGCGAATGGATGATGTGTCCTTTAATCGATTCGTTGGTGGTCAGAGCCAGTAACTCCTCCTTCTCTTTTTCCTCCAGCTGATCCTGCAAGCCGGGTATAACGATGTACAGCATCATATTCCTGTCGTTTTCACTCATATGAGGAGCCTGTGTCCGGATCAATTCCAACAGCTCCTGTTTGCCGGTTCCGGTCGATTTGTACAGCGCCCCTGCCTGAAAAATCGGAACGATCTGCGCGCCGACCAGCTCTAGGGCGGCTATTTTCCGGCCGATGGTTTCGATTTCCTGCGGGGTTACATCCGTGGCCGGTGCTTTGACCATCATTCCGAAATAATTCTCATATTTGGTTTTCAGCACCTTATCCGTTTCTTCCCGTCCGGCTGTCCGGCGGAATTGATCCAAATACTCGATCAGGAAGGCTTCCCGCTCCGAACCTACCGGCGCATAATGATCGAAAATAAACAGACATTCGGCGCAAATTTTTTCGGTATCGTTCATAGAATCGTAAAATTCATCGACCTGCTTGCCGATATCCCCGGTATGGGCATCGAGCATCGCCTTCAGGTAATTGGCCACGCGCTTATGGTCCCGTTCCCCGGCTTCATAGCGTCGTTACAACGGGCCCAGCGCTTTTTCTTCGTCGAAGGCTACGGCTACCTTATCGATAAATCCCAAATCCAACACCCCGCCGGCAAACATATGGCGCAAGCGCCCGTCCGATTCCAGAATGACAAAAGTCGGGAAAGCCCACACTCCATGTAGATTGGCAAAACGGGGACCTTCTTCCCCTACTTCAGCATTCATTTTGAGGTTGATAAAACGGGGATTGAAATAATCGCCCACTTCCTGTAAGGGAAATACCTGGGCGTCCATCATTTTGCACGGTCCGCACCAGTCGGTATAGACATCGACAAAAATCAATTTATTTTCAGCCTGGGCTTTTTCTATAGCCTGCGGGAGGGTCAGTTCTTCGAACAGAATGCCCTGGCCCAGCGATGGGAACGCCAGTGCGGCCACGGTGATCGACAAGAAAAGTTTTTTCATGGGTTGCATGTTTAAGAAAAATTGATCAGTAAATTATTTCGGTTTCTGCCTGTATGTGGGCGGGGCATTATGCGCCGCCAGCAGAAAACAGTTCTTCTTTTATATCCGCCAATCCGAAAATAGGATTACCTGCCCCCCCAAAAAAACCAATAAAAATATAGGCTTGCCGGACCTTGGCACACATGTTGTGGAAGTTTTCATCGTTTCATTTACGTACAAACAATAAACTAAACGATGGACAATCAAAGAATTAAAGAGAATTTCAACGAAACGTTGGAGGACATCAAATCCAATACCAAGGAAATGGCCAATCAGGTGAAAGATTGGGTCGTGAATACCAACTCGGAACTGCAGGACCGTACGCGGGTAGACAGTGCCCTGCGGGCGGAAAAAAGAGCCCGGAAGAAAGAAGAGGAGGCCAAGGAATTACACGACATCGCCCGGAAAAAAATAACCGATACCTGGTAACCAAACCACAACATACCCGTAGTGCAGGTCGTGGAATAACACCGGAACGCCATCCGAAAAAAGGTTCGAAATTCCGAAGCAAAAAATCGCTGCGGCCGGGAAGCTTCAGAAATAGAGGGAAGAGGATTTCCGGCCGTAGCGGCATGAGTAGAAAGAGAGCGGTGATGAAGGGGACGAGCAGTTTCTTAGTTCAGATCATCACTGAAAATCTCTCGCGGAAATTCCCGGAGGTTGTAATTGGAAGACATAGCCCGGCCGTAAGCTCCGGCGGACATCAACCGCAACAGATCGCCTCGCCGGGTGATCGGCAAGGGTAAATCCCGCGCAAATACATCCGTCGATTCGCAGATCGGACCTGCGACGGTGTACACTTGGAGCGATTCCCCGGAAGCAGATAAATTTTCGATCCGGTGGGATGCACCGTAGAGAGCCGGGCGCATCAGTTCCGTAAAACCCGCATCCACCAGAGCCATTCGGATTCCGCTCGCGGTCACTTTGTTGTACAAGACAGTAGTCAGTAATTCTCCGCATTGGCCCACGATGGAACGACCGAGTTCGAAATGTACGGTCTGACCTTCCCGCAGCCGAAGGTTCCGGTTAAATACCGCGAAATAGGAGGCGAAATCAGGAATAGGATGAGCGTTCGGATCCGTATAATCGATACCGAAACCACCTCCCACATTGATGTGCTTCAAGTGGAAGCCTTTTTGTTCAAACCAATCCTGGATGGTATTGACCCGTAAACTGAGGTATTCGAAGGGCTTCATTTCTGTAATCTGTGAACCGATATGAAAATGAAGTCCGACAATATTCAGGTTCTTCAACTCCGTCAATTCTTCGATTACCTGGTCCACTTCCTGGTAGGAAATTCCGAATTTGTTGTCGGCCTTACCGGTCGATATGTGTTTGTGGGTCATCGGTTCCACATCCGGATTGATCCGCAAAGCGATATCGGCGGTTTTTCCCATCGCTCCGGCCAGGGAATCGATCACTTCCAGTTCTTCCCGGGACTCGCAATTGAAGGAGAAAATACCCTGCTCTAATCCGTATCGAATCTCCTCGTCCGTTTTGGCTACGCCCGCGAAAACAATAGCCGAGGGAGCAATCCCGCATTCGATCGCCCGGCGAACCTCGCCACCGCTTACACAATCCATTCCCAGTCTATATTTTTTCATCGTTGCCAGAATGCGGTCGTTGAAATTGGCCTTCATGGCATAATGGATTTTATACCCGTATTTACCGGCCTCCGAAGTTACCGCCTCCAGGGTATCCCGAAGTAAATCCATATCGTAGAAATAAAAGGGAGTGGGAATTTCCCGTAACCGATCCATGTATTTTTTACTGCCGATCATCTGCTAAAGATTGAATAGTTCGTGGTTAATATCCTGTAAAGCTTTAATTTTATTTCCGGTTTCGATCAGCATCACCAAGCTGCGGTCGTTGGCTCCGTAAGAGATCATTTTGACCGGAATCGTATTCAGACTTCCGGTAATGCGCCAAACCAGTCCGGCCTTGTGATGGTCCATGTCCCCGACGATGCAAATGATGGAATTATTGCGTTCGATTTCGATCGTTCCCAAAGCCTGCAGTTCCCGAACAATGGCATCCAAATGCTCGTCGTTATCGATGGTCAGCGAAACCGAGACTTCGGAAGTGGTAATCATATCGATCGAAGTTTTGTGGTGTTCGAATACTTCGAACACTTTTCGCAAAAAACCGTATGCCATCAACATACGCAGCGAATGAATGCGGATAACCGTAATGTTGTCCTTCGCTGCTACGGCGCAAAACTGGGCTTGTTCGCCTTCGTTGGTAATGAGGGTTCCCGGCGCGGTTGGATCCATGGTATTTTTCAGCCGAACCGGAATTCCATGTTCTTTACAGGGTTGTATGGTGGACGGATGCAAAATCTTGGCTCCGAAATAGGCCAATTCAGCCGCATCGTCGAAAGTCATATGCCGGATCGGGTAGGTTTTTTCCACATAGCGCGGATCATTGTTGTGCATACCGTCGATGTCGGTCCAAATTTGCACTTCGTCCGCCAGCACCGCCACTCCCATCAAGGCGGCACTGTAATCGCTTCCGCCCCGGCCCAAATTATCTAATTCGCCCTTATGATTGGTACAGATAAAGCCCTGGGTGACATAATAAGTATTGGAGGCATGGGTTTGCGCCGCCAATTCCCGGTTCAGATGGTCCATGTCTACTTTCCCATCGGGTTGCGTCCGCATGAATCCAGGGGCGTGAAGGAGCACAGACCGCTCGCCCTGTTCGGTCAGGTAGCGGTTGAAAATAGCAGAGGTCAACAATTCGCCCTGAGCCTGGATCACCCGATCCGAAACACCGGGTACGTACTGGTGCACTTGATAACGGATCAAATCGAAAACGGCTCCCATCTGTTCCATACAATCCGACGGGTCGGTCAGCAGTTTGGTCATGCAATCCGTATATTTTTTCTCCAGCATGTCCAACACCGGAGTAACCTCCTCCGGTTTGCCGTTTTTAACCGAACAGCTGATTTTTACCAGCGCATCCGTAGTGCCGGACATGGCCGAGAGTACGGTTACCGTTGCACCTTCGGCTCGGATAATGTCCGCAACTTTACGCATATTCGCTGCCGAACCTACCGAAGTGCCGCCGAATTTCAATACTTTTATCATATTTTTAGCCAAAATTATGTTTTAAAACATAAATGTTTGATTTTCCACAAAAAAGATGTTAAAAAATTTGATCCTCTCGAAATAAGATGCTTATTTTGTAACAGTTTTCAGGATATGTGAAATTTTACACTTA